>NZ_NHPG01000077.1:0-49346 GCF_002252965.1 Halorubrum sp. Ea1 | reverse complement strand
AGGTGGGCGAGGCTGACGAGGGGTACTAGGCGGACGAGGCGGGCGGGACGGGATTCCGGGCCGCAAGTCGCGGGAGCCCGCCGGACCGAGGACCGGTGTTTTTCCCGCGACCGCTCTACCCACGACCATGCCCAGCGTCAGCGACACGTACATCGAGAACCGCCAGCGGGTCCAGCCGACCCACACGAACAACTACGAGTCGGCCCACGGGGGCAACGTCGTCAAGTGGATGGACGAGATCGGCGCGATGTCGGCGATGCGCGCCGCCGGCGAGACGTGCGTCACGGCCAAGATCAACGGGCTCGACTTCAAGCGACCGGTGCCGCAGGGCGACACCTGCATCGTCGAGTCGTACGTGTACGCGGCCGGGCGGACGAGCCTCCGCACGCGGATCCGCGCGTTCCGCGAGTCGCCGCGCACGGGCGAGCGGGAGCTGACGACGGAGTCGTACTTCGTGTTCGTCGCCGTCGACGCCGACGGGAACCCGACGCCGGTCCCCGAACTGGAAGTCGCCGGCGAACGGTGCCGGGAGCTCCGCGACGAAGCGCTCGCGGCCGAGCCGGAGGAGGACCGGTGAGCGCGGGACGAACGATCCCGCGACCCGCTCCGGCGCTACCGAGTCAGTAGTCCCCGAGCACGCCGAGCCGTCGCGCCCGCCGCGTCGCGTAGTGGAAGACCACGTAGCCGCCGAGGAGGTAGCCGACCGCGACGGCGACGAGGAGCCCGAGGTCGCCGAGGCCGAACTCCCACAGCCGGACGCCGTCGACCATCGCGCGCTGGAGCATCGCGCTCCCGTGCGCCAGCGGGAGGAAGCGGGTCCACGGCGCGTCGAGGACCGGCGCCGAGATGAGCGCGACGAAGCCGAACTGCAGCAGGTTCAGCCAGTTGCCGATCCGCTTGTACAGCACCGTCACGCCGCCGGCCGCGAAGCCGAGCCCGAGCACCGAGGTGATCGCGAGCCCCGCGACGGGGACGACGGTGAGCGGATCGAGGCTGAGTCGGGTCCCGGTGAGCAGCAGCATGACGGCGAGGATCACCGCGCTCGTGAGGAACGTGCGGATCACCTTCGCGACCCCCTTTAAGAGTGCGACCGGAGCGAAGCCGAACGGCGTGGTGATGTGCCGCTCTAAGGTCCCCCACTGGACCTCGCTACCGATGTCGCTCGACACCGACGAGTAGGCGCCGACCGACAGCGTCCACAGGAAGTAGCCGACGATGATCCCCGACAGCGAGTCCGTCAGCGCCTGCCCGGCCAGCAGCCGTCCGCCGTAGAAGAGGACGCCGAAGAAGAACAGCGCGACGACGATCCCGCCGATCGCGTTCGCCGGGTACCGGACGAAGATCAGGTACTCGCGGTAGAGGACGGCCCGCGCGAGGTGGTAGTAGGTGGCCGGACGCGGCTCCTCGACGGGTCCGGAGTCGGGCGACGCGGGAGCGACCTCGTCCCCGCTCACGGCGACCGCCCCCGCGAGTCGGCGGTCGCGGAAACGACCTCGTCGGCGTCGCCCCCGCCGGCGTCCATTCCGGTGAGGTCGACGAACACGTCCTCCAGCTCGGGACGGACGGTCCCGATGTCCTCCACCGTGACCCCCGCCTCGCGGAGCGCGTCCATGAGGTCGTAGAGGGCGTCGCCAGCGACGGTGACCTCGACGGCCGTCGACCCCGGTCCGTCGCGGGCGACCGCGCCGAGCCCCGTCTCGACTCCCCGCACGTCGAACCGCTCTCGGAGGGTCGCGACGACCGCGTCGTCGATGTCGGCGCTGACGACGCGGACGGCGTCGCGGTCGGTCCCGGAGAGGAGCGCCCCGACGGCGTCGTCGGCGACGATCCGCCCGTTCGCCATCATCACGACGCGGTCGCAGACGTCCTCGATGACGCCCATGTCGTGGCTGCTGAGGACGATGGTGAGCCCCTCCTCGCGCGCGAGCCGACGGAGCTCCCGGCGGAGCGTCCGGGAGCTCTCGACGTCGAGCCCGAGCGTCGGCTCGTCGAGGAAGACGAGCTCCGCGCCGCCCGCGAGCACGCTCGCCAGCGACACCTTCTGTTTCATCCCCCGGGAGAGGTCCCGGACCGGGGTGTCGGCCTTCTCCGTGAGTTCGAGCCGGTCGAGCAGCCTGTCGTGCCGGGCCCGCACCGAGTCCGGGTCGACGCCGGCGATCGTCGCGAAGTACCGCAGGTTCTCCCGGACGGTGAGCCGCCAGTAGTCGTTGCGCGCGCCCTCCAGCATCGCGTCGACGTCGGCGTACGCCGCCCGACGGCCGTCGCCCACGTCCGTGCCGAACACCCGGACCGAGCCGGCGTCGGGGAGGACGATCCCGAGCGCGCACTTGATCAGGGTCGTCTTGCCGGCCCCGTTCGGACCGAGGAGGCCGACGATCGAGCCGCGTTCGACGGTCAGGCTGACGTCGTCGACCGCGAGCACCGACTCCGCGCCGCCGCCGAACCGCTTCGAGACGCCCTCGATCGCGAGCGCCGGCGGAGAGGGATCCGCCGAGTCGTCGGGGCGGGAACCGTCGCGCTCGCGGGGGGTATCGCGTTCGCTCGCCGCGCTGCGTGCCATGAGATCGGTACGTGCCGAGCGCGGATATATCCGCGTCCGGCGGCTACCGCGGAACGCGATGGACCTCGACCGATTCGCCGCCGACGCGCCGGCCGACGACGCCCCCGGCGACGCGCGGGTCTGCGTCGTCGCGACGCGACCCGACACGTTCGAGCGCTGCCGCGAGGGCTTTTACCCCGCGCCGCGGTCGTACGACCGCACCCGCGCCGACTTCGATTACATGGCCTTTTACCGGACCGCGCCGGTGTCGGCGGTCACCCACTACGCCCGCGTCGTCGACCGGGCAGAGCAGACCCGCGGCGAGCCCGGCCCGATGGACGACGAGGACTGGGCGGCGCTGATCGATCCCTTCTCCGAGGAGCGGGTCGTCGTCGTCTTCGCGTTCGACGAACTCGTCCCGCTCGATTCGCCGGTCGAGAACGACGGGAACGGGGTCCGGGGCGCGTGGTACTGCACGGTCGACGACCTCCGCGAGGCGGCGACGCTGTCCGGGCTCCGCGACCGGGCCGAGAGCTGAAGCGGGCGGTCGAGATCGCGGGTGCTGTTCGATTCTCTATGACTGAGCGGTCCGAGAGGCGACGCTGAATACAGAGCGCGTATCTTGCATACTCTGTTTCTCGTGGACGTATACGGCGACTCTCCGTTGATACTACAGACCCCGATTTTCGTTGCAAACTTAGTACGGCGAGTCACTGTTTATTCTTTATGAACACGCATCCGAACGTCCTCGGAAGGCTGTAACGTCAACTCCATGTTTATCTCGGGCCGAGGTGAACTCAACAGCTCGAATTCCACATTTCGGGCAAGCATCGGGATGATATGTTTCAACTCCATCATCGCGAAGTGCATCCCGATACACTGGTGGGGACCTCCGCCAAACGGGAAGTACGCAAAGTCCGGCCGTTTGTCACTCCGAGCATCGGTGAACCGCTCGGGCCGGAACTGCTCGGGCGCGTCAAACCATCGATCGTCCTTGTGGACAGTGAACTGTGGCAGTAGCAGTTTCGTTCCCTCGGGGATGTGATAGCCTCCAAGCGTTGTCTCCTCAACAGCCTCGCGGAACAGCATCCCCGCTGGCGGATAGAGCCGCATCGCCTCCTTGGCGACGTGCTCGGTAACGGTGAGGTCGGGGAGGTCTGCCGCTGTCGGCGGGCCGTCAAGCACAGTCGTGGCTTCCTGCGATAATCGGTCCCGTTCGTCGGGATGGGTCGCCAGCAACAACCACGTAAACGTCAGCGCCATCGCCGTCGTCTCGTGACCAGCGATGAGGAACGTGATCAAGTGGTCGTGAATTTCCGCATCGGTCATCGTATACTCGTGGTCGTCCTCTTTTTCCAGCATCATCGTCAGGAAATCGTCGTACTGGCCGGGGTTCGCTCTCCGCTCTTTAATGAGCGTATCGACCGTTTCATCGAACGCATCCATGGCTTGCTCGTACCGTCGGTTCCTGTGGGTCGGTACCCACGACGGCAAGAGCAGTTCGACGGCACTGAGGCCACTCATATCGGCCATGGCCTGTAGCTCGTCGGCGGCCTCGGTGATCACTTGCCGGTGCTCGCCGAGGTCGAACTCGAACAGCGAATTCGTGAGTATCGACAGCGTCAGCTCTGAGAATTCCTCGTTGACGACGATTTCTTCGCCGTCGTCCCACTCTTCGATCAGCTGTTCCGTGGCGGCAACCATGGACGAACTGAACCCTCGCAACCGATTCAACCCGAACATCGGCTGGAGGAAATGGCGCTGTCGTTTCCATTCCTCACCACGCGTGAATGTGAGACCTCGCGGTGCGATTTCGTAGTCAAGGAGTTCTTTCAGCTCGTCGAAATTCCACCGTTCGTATGTGCCTTGTCCCAGTAATACCTCGCCGATGTACTCGGGATGGAAGACGGCGACGGCGTCGATACGCGGAAATTCACAGTGGACGACGTCACCGTACTTAGCAAGCTCGTCGAAAAAATCCATTGGCTGCTGGACGTACTGATGGGTGTTTCCCAGCACCGGGATCCCGTCCGGGCCCGGCGGAAGCCTGTCGATGTCACCGTCCGAACCTGAGCCGGTGTCTCCACCCGTCATATGTGAGCGTATATGAATGATTGCTAATAGCCGTTTTCCCGGTAGGGCGTGTCATAGAAATATCCACACATCGTCTGTGTTACTGATTTACGGGCGAATCTGGTGATCAGTAAGTACTCTCTTTCGACAGGCTATTCGGGAAGCAGCGGCAGAGGATAGACCGGCTGTTTGTATTGATTTCCTCTCCGCCCTGAAGGGCGAAGATTCCCACGGCACCGTACCGCTGGGTTGGGGTGTTTACGGTTTGTAGCTGTCCCGGTGACGGCTACTGGCTGTGTCAATCAGCCGTTACTCCTATCCCGACTTGGGATTCAGAGGTACTTCTTACTGCATCCCGATATTGTCCGATTAGGTGGGCGGTAGACCGCCTCGGCTACCTAGTAGTATGACAATCACTCAGTTAAAACACCCGACCAGAAGTTCCTGGTTACTGTAGAGAACTGTCGGATTCATCCCCGCGCTGAAACGCGAGGCTTTCTCCTTGATTCTACGTAAATACACCCTCTGAGCCTTGTTTAGACGCGGTGGAGATCGTCCGCTACGGCCGATGTCTACACAGCGAGAGCTGGTCGAGAGGCGCTCAGGGACTGGTTCTGTTCGCCCTGCGTAGCCACTAACCGAGGCGTTCAGGAGCGTCTAAACAAGGCCCACCCTCTGTATTCGGTAACCGGTATCGATCAGTCGCTGAGGACGTCAACGGATCCAGGTCGCCGGGCCGCGGTCGGCGTCACCCTCCGTCGGCGCGCACCGAAGGCGTCGTCGCGTCGACGCGGGCGACACGGTCCCGCTCGCCGGACGGCGCCGACGCGTGCTCGGGATGCAGACACGCGAACAGCGCCTCCAGCGAGTCGACGAGCCGGTGGCTCGGGCGGTTGAACAGCGCGTTGCCGTCGGCCGCGTAGGCTCGGTCGGCGTCGACGGCGGCGAGGTCGCGCCACCCCGGTCGGTCGGCGAGGTCCGCGATCGCGTCGACGGCGCGGTCGCGCTCGAAGCCGCAGGGGGCGACGACGAGCGCCTCGGGGTCGTACGCGCGGACGTCGTCCCACGCCGCCGGCTCGGAGGCGCCGTCTGGCTGGAACGACGGGTCGCCGCCGGCGATTTCGACCATGTCGCGGACCCAGTGACCGGCCCGGATCGGCGGGTCGGTCCAGTCGAGCACCGCGGTCCGGGGACGGCCCGACTCGGCGACGGCGTCGGCCGCCCGCTCCCGGACGCGGTCGACGCGGTCGGTCAGTCCGTCGACGAGCGCCGCGGCCGCGTCGGAGCGGTCGACCGCCGCGCCGAGGCGCGTCACGTCGTCGAGGACGTCGCCGAACGAGTGGGGGTCGAGCGTCAGCACCTCGGGCGCGGGGTCGAGCGAGGCCACGGCCGCGTGAACCGCCCCCGCGTCGACGGCGCAGACGTCGCAGGTCGCCTGGGTGACGACGAGGTCCGGCTCCAGCGCGGCGAGGCGGTCGACGTCGAGGTCGTAGACGGCGCCGTCGACCGACCGCATCTGGGCGTCGATGTCGGCGGCCGAGCGGTCGTCGTGGTCGACGACGGTGCTCGTGAGCGTCGGCAGGTCACGGGCCGCGGGCGGGTGGTCGCAGCTGTGCGAGACGCCGATCGGCTCGACGCCGAGCGCGAACAGCGTCTCGGTGGCGGAGGGGAGTAGCGTGGCGACGCGCATGTCAACCGATGGGCGGGCGGAGCGAAAAGCGCTCCGGCGGACTCACCCGTCCGGGAGCCGCGCCGCGGCCGCATCGGCGTAGGCGGCCGCGAGGTCGCCGTCCGGGAGCGCCGCGCGCGCCGCCCGGCAGCCGTGCCGGAGCCGGTCGCGGCGGTCGCCTAGCGGGAGCTTGTTCGCGGCGACGGTCTCAGCCGTATCGAGGAGCGCGACCGCAGTCTCGGTGTCGCCGGTCTTGGCGGCCCACCCGGCGCGGTCGAGGAGCTGCGTGAGAGCCGCGCGGACGTCGTGAGGCATCCCGTCGGCCACGTCCGCCGCGTCGTCCGCGTCGGTGTCATCGGTCATGCGGTCACCCCCCGCCGAGCGTCGCGAGCGCGAACTCGGTGCTGCTCCCGAGCGGGTCGGTCGCGGTCTTCGTCTCCACGTCGATGAACCCGGCCTCGCGGAGCTGCGCGAGGGTGCGGTCGCGTCCGGGCGCAGAGAAGAACATGCGGCCGCCCATCCAGCCGCGGCGCACCGTTTCGAACCGCCCGCCCGGGAGGGTCATGAGGAGCCGTCCGCCCGGGCGGAGGGCGCGGGCGAACTCCGCGTACACGTCTGGGTGGCGGTCGCGCTCGACGTGAAACACCGCGTGGTACGCCGTGATCGCGTCGAAGCTATCGGCCGCGAAGGGAAGCGCGGACATCTCGCCGTGAACGAGTCGGGCCTCGGGAACGGTCTCGGCCGCGAGGTCGAGCCCGCGCCGCGAGACGTCGAGCCCCACGCTGCCGGGCGGGAGGTTCGCGAGCGTCCGAGCGCCGTCGCCGCAGCCGACGTCGAGGACGTCGGGGGCGGCCGAAAGCCCGGCGAGCAGGTCGTCGATCAGCGCCGCGTCGGAGCCGTCCGGGTCGCGTCGGTCGGCGTACGTCGCCGCCACCTCGTCCCACGCTCGCCGCACGTCGTTGCGGTCCATGGGAGACGTTGGGTTGCGACCGGCATGACTCCTCGGACGAGTCGACGACCGCGGACGGTACCGGCGGCGGGAAAATAGGGTCGCCGCTCTCTCAGAACGTCCCCGGAACCACCACGTAGGCGAGGATGAGCGTCAGGAGACCGGTCGCGACCCCGTAGTACAGTACCGGTATCAGTTCCAGCCGGATGACGCGCCCCTCCTCACCGATGAGGCCGACGACGGTGAGCGCGGCGACGACGTTGTGGATCGCGATGAGGTTCCCGATCGCCCCGCCGACCGCCTGCGCGGCGACCACGATCTGGGTCGGGGCACCGATCTGCTGGGCGGCCTCGAACTGGAAGAGGCCGAACAGGATGTCACTGACCGTGTTCGAACCGGCGATGAACGCGCCGAACGCGCCGATGAAGCCCGAGAAGAACGGGAACATCTGGCCGGTGAGGTCAGCCGTGGCGGCGGACAGCAACTGGAGCATTCCCAAGTCGACGGTTTCGACGCCGTTGATCACGATATCGGCGCCGGTCTTCTGCATGATCATCACCGTCGCGACGGCGAACCACAGCGCGATGACCGCCGGGATGATGTTGCTGATCGCTTCCGCCCACGAGTCTTTGATCCCCTCGGCGTCCATGTCGTGGATCCCGTACGTCACGACCGCGACCAGCACGAACAGCGACCCCGGGAGGTAGAGCATCTCGATGCCCTCAGAGAACGGCGTTCCGAGGATGTTGTTCCACGTGATGACGCCGGTCGACGAGAGGAACCCCTGCACGGGTCCGACGACCCGAGTCACGATCAGCAGGGCCGCGACGAGGATGTACGGAGCCCACGCCATCCCGAGGGACATGTCCTGACTGTGTGCGTCCTCGAAGCTGCTCGCGCCGCCGTCGGTCACGACTTTCTGGCCGGCGCCGGACGTGCCCATGCCCGTTCCGGGCTCGATCTTGCCGATCCAGTGGTCCGGCCACTGCTCCTGCGGCCCGAAGTCCCACTCCTCTTCGGGCAGGAAGTAGCCCGCCCGCAGCGTCGAACCGACGACGAGCAGGCCGACCATCGCGCCCAGCAGTCCCGGGAACGTCGGCCCGAGGAAGTACGCCGTCAACAGGTACGGAACCACGAAGGAGGCCCACGCGAACAGCGTGAGCGGGATCACTTCGATGGCGGGCTTGAGCGAGCGCTCCTCACCGAAGAAGCGGGTCATCATCGCCACGCCGATGAACGGGATCGCGATGCCCACGATGGCGTGGATGACGGCCGCCCAGAACCCGATCTGTGCGACGTAGGCACCGACGCTCTCGAAGCCGCCGTTCTGGACGACGGCGTACGCCGCCGTGCCCGTCTCCGTCGGGTCCTGTCCGAAGACGACGTCTTCGAACCCGATGATGAGCGGCGTCCCGACCGCGCCGAAGGTGATCGCGAGGATGTTCCCGGTCAGGGCGACCACCACCGCGGCCAGCGGCGGGAAGCCGAGTCCGACCAGCAGCGGGCCGACGATCGCGGCCGGCGTCCCGAACCCGGCCGCTCCCTCGATGAACGACCCCATGAGGAACACGAGCAGGATGACCTGCACGCGCCTGTCGTCGCTGATCGAGGAGAACCCAGCGTTGATGACTTCGAACGCGCCCGACTGCTTGAGCGTGTACAACAGTAGTATTGCGCCGAAGACGATGACGAGGATCCGTGTCGCCGTCATCGCCCCGCGTATGGAGGCCGCCGCGATCAGCGTCGGAGACATCTCCCAGCCGACGTACGCGGCCACGGCCGCGATGGCCCACGCGATGGGCATCGTGATCGTCGCCGGCTGGTAGAGGAGGACCATGATGACCGCGATCGCTGCGAGCGGTAGCAGCGCCAGCAGTATGAGCACCGGGTCAGCCACGGACACCACCACCTCCCTTCAGAGCGAGGCAGTCATTTCCGCTCGCGATACCCCGAGGGTCCACCCACCTGCGGACCCGAGTCATGAGTCTGCCACGGAGTGGCATGTCAGAGGTGTTGCGATATCATCAATTAAATCTACTGAAAACAATGATTATGGTCACTTCGCGATCATTCTCAAAAACGGGGAAACCACCGGGTTCGAATCCGGCCTTGACAGACACTGAACAGTAGAGGCAGGGGGAAGCGAGCGGTATCGTTACCGTGCTACTCGATCGGCGTCGGCCAGCCGTGTCTGCTGTTCGACCGCGCGCTGTTCCCCGAGACCGTTCTGACCCCGAGAGTCGGCGCGGCGAAGCGGTCCCTGTTCCCGGCCGGGTGAAGACCCGAGCGGTGCCCCCGGCTCAGTCGTCGGCCGGCGACGGGGCCGCGGCCTCGCCGGTAGTCGCGTCGGCGACGGCGTCGGGCGCGGGCCCGGTCACCGCGTCGGCGACCTTCTCGATCGGGTGCGGCGGGTTCTCGGCGTCGGCGTCGCGGTCGCCGAGCTGGGACCGACAGGAGGCGCCCGGCGCGGTCACCGTCTCGCCGTCGCTCTCGTCGACCTGGTCGAAGAGGATCCGGCCGATCGCCTTCGAGATGTCGTAGTGTTCGGCCTCGTAGCCGAACGAGCCCGCCATCCCGCAACAGGAGGAGTCGAGCGGGTCCACGTCGTAGCCGGCCCGGCGGAGCACGCCGACCGCGTGGTGGTCCTTGTTCGTCGCCTTCTGGTTGCAGTGGCCGTGGTAGGTGAGCGTCTCGCTCGGCGCGTCGAACGCCAGCCGCTCGTCGACCCGGGCGGCGTCGAGGTACTCCAAGACGCCGTAGGCGGCCGCGGAGACGGTCTCGACGTCATCGTCGTCGAGGAGGTCGAGGTACTCGTCCTGGAACATCACGGCGTCCGAGGGCTCGACGAAGACGACCGACTGCCCGTCGCGGACGCGGGGCGCGAGCCGCTCGACGTTGGTCTCGGCGCGCTCGCGGGCCTCGTCGAGGAAGCCCGTCGAGAACGCCGCGCGGCCCGACGGCGCGAGGTCGCCCGGCACCTCCACGCGGACGCCCGCCGCCTCCAGCACCGCGACGGCGGCCTTGCCGGCGGCCGGGTAGCTGTAGTTGGTGTAGGTGTCGGGGAAGAGGACGACCGTGTCGACCGCCTCCTCGGGGGCGACCGTCGACCCGCCGCGGGAGTCGAACCACGCCTCGAAGCTCGTCGACCGGAACGTCGGCAGCTCCCGGTCCGGGGCGATCCCCGCGACCGCGTCCATCACCTTGCGAGCGCCCGGAATCTTCGACGCCGCGTTCGAGACCGGCGCGAGCGTGCTCCCGAGCGCCGAGAACCGGTCGATGTCGCGGAAGATCCGCTCTCGGAGGCCCGCCCCCTCCTCCTCGTGGTGCTCGTGTTTCACCTCGGCCTTGAGCTTCGCGAGGTCGACCCCCGTGGGACAGTCGCTCTTACACCCCTTACAGCCGACGCAGAGCCCGAGCACCTCCTCTTGGAACCGGTCGGAGTGGATCTCCTCCTCGTCGAGCTCGCCGCTGATCGCGGCTCGGAGCATGTTCGCGCGGCCGCGGGTCGACTGGATCTCCTCCTCGGAGGCGCGGTAGGTCGGACACATCACGCCGGAGTCGGTCTCCCGGCAGGTACCGCAGCCGTTACACAGCTCGACGAGGTGCGAGAAGCCGCCCTCGTCGGAGAAGTCCAGATCGGTCTGCGGCTCGATCGACTGGTACTCCGGCCCGTACCGGAGGTTCTCCCGCATGTCCGTGTCGGCCGCGGTGTCGGGGTAGCCGCGCTCGGCGGCGGTGTCGCCGTCGACGTAGACGACCTTCCCGGGGTTCATCCGCCACTCGGGGTCGAACGTCGACTTGAGCTCCTGGAACGCCGACCAGAGCGACTCGCCGTACATCTTCGGGTTGAACTCGGTGCGCGCGAGCCCGTCGCCGTGCTCGCCCGAGAAGGCGCCGTGGTGCTCCAAGACGAGGTCGGTGACGTCCTCGGAGATGGAATGCATCTTCTCGACGCCCTCCTCCTCCTTCAGCGAGAGGATGGGCCGGATGTGGAGAGTGCCGGACCCGGCGTGCGCGAAGTACGCCGCCGAGGTGTCGTGATCGGTGAGGACGTCCTCGAACTGGCCGACGTACTCCGCGAGCTCCTCGGGCGGCACCGTCGCGTCCTCGATGAACGGGTACGGCTTCGGGTCGCCCTGCATGCCCATCAACAGCGGGATGGCCGCCTTTCGGAGCTTCCAGATGTCGGCCTGGTCTTCGGGCGTGTACGCCTCCAGTACGTCGAACGCGTCGCCCTCGTCGACGAAGTACGCGTTCGTGTCGGCGATGGCGTCCTCGAAGTCGTCGATGAGCTCGGAGTCCCACTCCAGCATGAGCGCCGCGGCCGCGCGGTCCGGGATCGGCTCGGCGTACTGCGCGAACTCCTGTGAGCCGGCGGCGAGCGAGAACACCTCGTCGTCCATCAGCTCGACCGCGCTCACCGGGAACTCCAGCGCCTCGGGCACCGCCTTCATCGCGTCGACCAGCGAGTCGAAGGTGTACAGCGCGAGCGCCGTCTCCTCGGGGCGGGTGACGAGCGACACCTCGGCCTCGACGATCGTGCCGAGCGTCCCCTCGGCGCCGACGAACAGCTTCGAGAGGTTGATGACCTCCTCGCCGTCGTCGTTCTCGTAGATCACCTTGTGGAGGTTGTACCCCGAGACGGAGCGCTTGAGGCTCGGGTACTTCTCGTCGATCTCGGCCTCGTTCTCCGCGACGAGTGCGCGGGTCGTCTCGTACAGCGCGGCCTCCCGGTCGTCCTTGCCCACGATCTCCTCGTACTCGGGGGAGTCGAGGACGATCTCGCGGGTCTCGATGAGCGAGCCGTCCGCGAGCACGACCGTCAGCTCCTCCGTGTACGCGTCGGTGATCCCGTACCGCACCGAGTGCGCGCCCGTGGAGTTGTTGCCGATGCCGCCGACGACGGTCGCCCGCGCCGACGAGGCCGGGTCCGGCGCGAACTTCAGCCCGTCCTCGGCCAGCCGGTCGTCGAGGTGGTCCTGCACGACCCCAGGCTGGACCACCGCGCGGCGGTCGTCCGGTCGGACCTCGACGATCTCGTCCATGTACTTCGAGAAGTCGAGCACGACGCAGCCCGGCCCGACGGTCTGACCGCCGAGCGAGGAGCCGGCGCCCCGCGGGATGACCGGGACCTCGTGGTCGGCCGCGACCCGCATCGTCGCCTGCACGTCGTCGACCGAGCGAGGCGTGACGACGCCGGCCGGGCGCGCCTGATAGATGCTGCCGTCGGTCGCGTACAGCACCTGCGCGTACTCGTCGAACTGGACCTCGCCGTCGACGCGCTCGCGGAGGTCCTCCGCGAGCGCCCGAAAGGCGGGGACGTCCGGTCGGTCGTGACCGAGCGCAGACGCCGACGTGTCCAAGTCGGGCGTGTCAGCTCCCCACGTGGGCTCAGTTGCCATGATACTACTCGGGGTCGAAAGGCGAATAAAACCTTTGTTAAAAATGAATATAATCACGAGCCGACTGCGGCGGTCGATAGCCGCGCTGTTTCGCTTTTTTCATTAACGTTAAGAGATAAATTTTTCGCGGCGGCGTCCCGCCCCGGCGGCGTCCCGCCGGGATTTATTGCCTCACCGAGCGAGGGCGACCCATGGAGATACTTCACACCTGTCTCAACGTGGCCGACGCCGACCGCACCGCCGACTGGTACGTCGAGCAGCTCGGCTTCGAGCGCTCCTGGGAGTTCACGACCGCCGACGGCGACACGCGAAACGTGTACGTCTCGGACGACGCCGGCGTCGAGTTCCAGCTGTCGGACACCGACGGCGCGGAGCCGAGCGACGACGGCGACCGGTACGACCACGTCGCCGTCGGCGTCGACGACGTCGACGCGACCTTCGAGGCGATCGACCACCACGGCGTCGTGAAGGAGCCCGGCGACCAGCCGGAAGCCGGCGCGCGCACCGCGTTCGTGAAGGACCCCGACGGACACGCCGTCGAGCTGATCGAGCCGCTGTAGTCCGGGCCGTCCCGAGACGGAGCGCGTCACCGCGGACCGTTTTCACGCTATTCGACGACGGGACCGATCGAACGGTCGAGCCGCCGGCGTCGCGTTTCGGAACACGGTGGCTCCGGAGCGGACGGGGATCGCCAAAAGAAGAGCGTTCTCGAAGTTCGGACGCGACCTCAGAGGATGCCGGCGGCCTCGGCGGTCTCGACGATGTCCTGCGCCATCTTGTTGGTCGCCTCGTCGACCATCTGGCCGTCGACGCTCACGGCGCCTTTGCCCTCCTCCATCGCCTCGGCGTAGGCGTCGACGATGCGCTTGGCGCGCTCGGCGGTCTCCGGGTCCGGCGCGAACACTTCGTTGCCGATCTCGATCTGCGACGGGTGGATCGCCCACTTGCCGTCGCAGCCGATCATGTTGGCGTTCTCGGCGGACTCGCGGAACCCGTCGGCGTCCTCGATGTCGGCGTACGGGCCGTCGAGACACGGCAGACCGGCGGACTTCGCCGCGGCGTTACACTCGGAGAGCGCGTGGTGCCAGTAGTGGCCCGGGTACTCCGGGAACTGACCGATGTCGAGTCCCGGCGTCCCCATCGCGGCGGAGTAGTCGCCCGGCCCGAAGATGATAGACGAGAGCCGGTCGGAGGCGTGCGCGATGTCGTGGACGTTGTGCATCCCCTCGCCGTCCTCGATCTGCGGTTCGAGGCCGATGCCGCCGACCTCCAGGTCGTTGTTCACCTCGACCTGTTCGAGGAGGTTCTCGACGGTGTGAATGTCGCTGGCGGACTTGACCTTCGGAACGATGATATCGTCGATGTGCTCGCCCGCCTCGCCGACGACCGTGATCAGGTCGTCGTACCACCACTGGGTGTCGATGCCGTTCATCCGGAAGCTGAGGACCTTGTCACTCCAGTCCTCCTCGCGGGCGGCCTCGATGAGCGGCGCGCGCGCGTCCGGCTTCGCGTTCGGGGCCACGGAGTCTTCGAGGTCGAGGAACACCTCGTCGGCGTCGCTGTCGGCCGCCGAGTGCATCATTTTCCCGTCGCTCGCGGGCGTTGCAAGCTGCGTCCGGCGAAGAGTGACGTCGGTCATATAGCGGCTCAATCACGCTCGTCCACGGAGATAAAGGTACCTTACCCGGGGGTATTTTCTCTGAGTCGGAAGCGAGTGAATACTGATTCGGACCGTCACGAATACTGATTCGGACGGTCGCGATCGGACCGCCCTCGCGGCCGCGGGTCCCCGTCGCCTCAGCGGTCCGCGCGCCGGACCGCGGCCACGACGAGCAGCGCGAGCACGAGCGCCCCGACCACCGCGCCGAGCGTCGTCAGCGAGAAGAGACCGGGCTCCTCGACCGGAGCGGCCGCCGCGGTTCCGGCCGGCTCGACCGCGACCGTCGCCGTCGTCGAGTCGGTCTCGCCGGCGTCGTTGGTGACGGTGAGCTCGACCTCGTACTCGCCCGGCTCCGAGAAAGTCGTCTCGGTGACGCTCCCGGCCGCCGTCTCGCCGTCGACGTCCCAGTCGTAGGCGACGATCTCGCCGTACCGGTCCGAGGAGCGGACTCCGGAGAGCGTGACGCTCTCGCCGGTTTCGATCCCGTCCGAATCGACCGTGATCGCCGCCTCGGGCTCGCTCACGGCCGACACCGCGAAGACGGAGAACCCGGGCGTCTCGGCCGCCAGCACGACGTCGCCGCCGTCGCGGTCGACGACGGACGTCTCCAGCGCCTGCCACTCGCCATCCGAGTGGCGCGAGAGGCGGAGGTCCTCGGCGTCGGCGCCGGCCGCTTCGAGCCGGTCGGCGCCGATCCGCGTCCGGATCGTGGCCGGCGTGTTCCGCGCGTCGTCCGGGACCGTGATCTCGACCACCGAGACCCCGGCGCCCGGCGCCCGTCCGGTCGACTCGGGCGCCGCGTCGAGCTCGACGACGCCGACGTCGCCCTCGACGGCGCCGCCGAACTCGATGCCTTCGACGCCCGTCTCGCCGGCGAACGCGACGCTGCTCGACGCGCCGTCGGCGCTCGCCTGCACGGTCGCGGCCTCGCTCGCGACCGCTGTCGCGCCCTCGGGGACCCGGACCACGTCTTCGACCGACGGCTCGTCGGTCGGCGCGTCGCCCGGCGCGTCGGGCGTGTCGGCGCCGCCGGAGCCGCCGGGTGCGTCACCACTACCTCCCCCACCGGGTGCGCCGCCATTACCTCCCCCACTAGGAGCGTCGCCACCGCCGGTAGGCGGAGAATCACCGTCGTCCGCATTATCCCCGTCGTCGGACTCGGGGACGTCCTCGAACGTCAGATCGACTCGCTGTACGTCGCCCGACTCAAACTCGACGGGCGACGGGTTTGTGCTCTCGGCTTCTGTCCGCTCGATTTCGTCACCGTCGATGAAGAACTGGACTTCCGAATCGGGGTCGATCGAGGTGTTACTCCCGACGAGGAGTTTGTCTTCGAACACACCCGAGCCGCCGTATTCCCCCGCCTCCTCGACGGTGAGTGAGTCCACGACGTCGCCGTTGACCTCGGCCTCGACGACGAGGCCCGCAGGCGCCTGCTCGCCGTCGACCGTGACGCTGCCGTGGTACGACGCCGGCGGGTCGGGGCTCTCCTGTGCCGCCACCGCTCCCGGGACTGCCATCATGGAAGTAACCATGACGGCCGCGAACAGCACCGTTGCGATGCGTTGTCTGTTCATGGATCTAGTTGTCGTCGTCTTCGACGTCGATAGTCGGTCCGTCGGTCAGGAGCAGTTCCTCGTAGTATTCGGAGGGGGACTGATCCTCGGCGTATCCGGTAGCGATTTCGCCAGATCCGTCGACGAGGAGCCAAGTGCCGTCAAACGCGCCGAAGCGCGCGTTGGGTGCGCCGGGCTGTTCGGGCTGAGCCTGCAGGACGGCCGAATCGGTGATCGAACCGGTGCCGCCGAGTGCGACGGGGATCTCGTCAACATCGTTTGCCGCGCCGGTCGCGACGAGATTCCAGCCGTTCTCGACCTCTACAGAGGTCGGTTGCGCGGCCTCGCTCTCAACCGCGGTGTCTATCGGAACGACGACGTCCTCGTCGATCCCGTTGTTCGTGATAACGACCACGTCGCCGGCGGAGAACGTGTCGTCGGCATCGACCTCCTCGTACCCCTCACCGTTCTCGTACGTGAACGCGTTGCCTTCGATGTCCAGCTCGCTGAAGATCTCGCTGGCGGTTCCGTCAGGCGCCGCGGAGAACCCGACTGCGACCGCCTCGCCGTCGCTGTCCAGTTCGATGTAGGATCCGTAGTTACGGATGGACTCTACATCCGTGTCCGCTTGCTCGTACGGGGTAGTAAGCACGGGGTCGTACAGTGCATCACCGCGAACGCTCGGAGTGCCGTCCTCGCCCCAATAGTTGAGCGGAGCGAAGACACGCTCAGCAGATCCCTCTGCGTCGATACCGACGCCGTCGGTGTCGTTGAAGTTGTTCCGGACGATGGAGACGTTGGCGACCGTTTCACTGTTAGATCCGTAAACATTGATACTGATCGCACCGGAACCGTACGTCTCGAAATCGTTATCCGCGATCACACCACTACCGATAGCCTCCAAGTCGACATTACCGTCTGCGGTGTCTTCCACCACATTATTCGTAAATACGAGCGTCTCAACATCGCGGAGCCCGGCTGGATCGCTGCGAAGGATGTTGTCAGTAATGACGACAGAACTGTGCTCAGCGCTTCCGAGCACGTTCACTGCCGCAGCGTCGTCGCTTCGGATATCGTTCCCGGCGATGACGACTCGTTCTGTCGGTCCAGGCGAGCCTTGGACCAGTATTCCGTTCGCGTTCTCGCCCTGCGCCCGGATCGTGTTATTCGCGACCGTCGCCGTGTCCATACTGCCGCCGTAATCTGCTAATACGACACCTTCGGCCTCTTGAGTGGAATTGAGCGTGAATCCCGCCACTTCGACACCACTCGCGCTCACAACAACTGGGCCGTTAATAACCGCTTCCGGCTGCCGGTCACCGTGGTACGGCGTATCCGCATTAGGTCCGCTGAGCGTGATGTTCTGTGTATCGATGTCAACGCTTTCGTTATAGACTCCGGATTCAACTTCGATTGTGTCGTTTTCATCAGCAGCGTCAATCGCTGCCTGAATCGAGGCGAACTGCCCGCCGGTGTCGTTAGTCACGGGCGCGAACGACTGAGCATCATCTTCGATACTCGCGTTCAGCCACGGCGTGAACTCCACGTTACCGGAGGCCACGGCACCCTGACTGTCATTATTGTAAGCGTTGGTGTCGACCGTGGGTCCGTTAGCGCTACCCCACCAGTTTGAGGTAGCGTTCAGTGTGGCGCTCAGGTCCTTGTTCTGCACCCCGACGGGAGCGCCTATCAGATCATTATTGACCGCTGTGACTTCGCTTGCATCGGCGGTCGGATCGTCCTCCACCTCACCGCCGGCCGTATCAAGTCCGATTCCCACACCAGGATAGGGAGCAGCGGTGGCGTCCGCAAAGACGTCGTATTCCGAGCCATTCCCGATTCCCTCCATGGTATTGCCCTCAATTACGACATTCACTGGCTGAACGGAAGATTTGCTCGAAGGTGTGGACGCGACGGCGTATGTCCAGCCGGCCGAGTGGATGTCTTGGATCGTGTTGTATTCCACGTGGACATCATCGAGCTGATTCTGAACCTTCACGCCAACTGCGCCACCGTAATTTTGCCAGCTGTCTCCCCCAGTGTTATCGATATCCTGAATGAGATTATTCGAAATGGTGATATTTGTAGCCCGCTCCGGACTTTGCTTGAATACCTGTACACCGTGAACTGAGAACGAAGATCCGGTAGGAGTTGCGTCGCCGCGAACCCCGGTTACGATATTATTCCGTATTGCAGTATTGTTACTATTAGTGAAGATGGCCGCAGCGGTTGGTGAGTCTGGCGTGAACTCTACACTAGGTGAGACAGTGAAACCGCTGAGAGTAACGCTATCAGCGCTGAGTCCAATCTGACCCTCAACAGTCGCTTCAGTTCCTCTGTTGTCGCTATCACCGGGTGTATCCGCATTCGGACCATTAATCCAGAGGTCCTCGGTGTTCACCGTGACGTTCTCATTGTAATTACCAGGCCTGACTTCAACAGTGTCTCCAGGGTTGGCGTTGTCTACGGCGGCTTGAATGCCCGCGTATATCTGATTGGTGTCAGAGTTCCCTTCTGCGGGAACAATGTCCACGAGTGCGCCCTCGTTTCCGGAAATAGTCGGGTCAGGGTCGGAGAAGACCTCGATAGCTACGTCTCTGTCTTGCGTGATCGTCACTGCTGAGAAGTTGTTATCCGTTACACGAGCCGGAGTGGCGTCAACACCGACAGCGTATCCGACGGATCCCTCAAACGCATTTCCGGTGACGCTTACGTCCGACGAGGACGAGCCAGCCGTCTCGCCGTTAACGTAGACGTGGTTGTTCGCCTCACCGTCAGGTGTTGTGAATGTATTTTCGGAGATGGTCAAGTCGGTCTGACCGTCACCTGTCAGGATACCGTACGTGTCGTCGCCGGGAGAAACTTCGATTGAGTTGTGGCTGATGTCTACGTCAGATGACCCAGCGACCACGTAAACACCCGTCTGGCCTGCGTCAATATTCAATCCCGACACGGTAACGTGATTGGCGTCGATACCTACCGTCGTCGGGTAGGACTGGACATCGGATGTGCCCGAAATGGTGGGTGTTACGCCGTCAGCGGATTTTATCGTAACGTTATCCGAATCGACTACGAAGTCATCATACGATCCGTCTTGGACGGTAATAGTCGTGTTAGCTCCTTCATCGTTGATGGCGGTTTGAATGGACTGGTAGTCACCATTCGTACCAACTACGACCGATGACGAGTCAGCGGCTGCACTCCCCGCGAACCCGGCCCCCATCGCGATCACTGACAGCACCATGATCGCGGCGAGGAAGACTGCGCGGAACCGCGCGCGTGTCATCTATTGACCACCGTTCGTTGCGTCGTCCAGCGTGAGTCGTCGATAAGCATGTGCATAATCGCAGTACTCCGTGGTGGAGATGTCTCGATGAAGTAGCGGGAGAGGGGTAGTATTTCGCCGCCAGAACCGTCGTTTCCGCGCGTTGAAACCTCTTCAGGCTCCCCCTGAAACGGCGTTTAAGACGCTGCACCGCTGGATACGGACTCAGCCCTCAACGCGAGATCTCCCACGAAAAATCGTCGGGGTTCGAGGCGAAGTCGGCCCCGGCCGCGTCAGTCGTCGGCCGGGGTCCGCGGCTCGGCCGGCGGCTCGGCGTCGTCCGCCGGGTCGTCCACGGCGTCGGCGTCGGGAGTCTCGTCGAGCCGTTCGTCCGCCTCCTCGGACCGGTGGCGCTCTCGGATCTCCTCGATCGAGCGCGCCTCGATGTTGTGATGACACATGACAACTATTGGCAAGCGCTAGGCACAAAAAAGCATTACGCCGATTCGGTCGTCGACGGGCGTGAAAACGGCGTTTCAGGGTTTGACGAGCACCTTGATCGCCTCGCGCTCGTCCGTCATCCGGTACCCCTCGGCGACCTCGTCGAGGCCGACCGTCTCGGTGAACACCGGCGCGGGGTCGAGCGTGCCTTGGAGCACGTCGGCCATCAACTCCTCGGCGTACGCGCGGACCGGGGCGACGCCGCCGGCGAGCCTGACGTTGTCGCCGAACAGGCCGAACACGTCGAGCCCCTCGTCGTCGACCCCGTAGGGGACGCCGACGTAGCCGATCGTGCCGCCGGGCCGGACCGCGTCGATCGCGGTGTTCATCGCGCTCGCGGCGCCGACGCACTCCATCACGTGGTTCGGGCCGCCGTGGGTGAGTTCGCGGATCCGCTCGGCGGCGGCCTCGCCGCGCGCCGAGACCGTCTCGGTGGCGCCGAACTCCGCCGCGAGTTCGAAGGGGTCCTCGCGGTGGCCCACCGCGACGATGCGCTCGGCGCCGAGCCGACGCGCCGCGAGGACGCCGCAGAGCCCGGCCGCGCCGTCGCCGATCACGGCCACCGTGGAGCCGGCGGTCGACGAGCCCGTACTGGATGAACGCGAGCGAGGAGCTCGACAACCCGAACGGCTCGCTGATGAACCCGATCTTCACCAGCGTCGTCGCCTCCAGCGGGTACGCGACGAGCGGGAAGATGAGGAACGGCACGAACAGCGCCGACCCGCTGATGCCGACGGTGTTGACGGTGGTCGCCCCGGTGACGAACGCGACGAACAGCCACCAGTACGCGGTCCAGTAGTCGATCCCGGCGTCGGCGGGCGTCGGTGCGAAGCCGTACACCCCGGCGACGAACGCGAGCGGGGCGAGAAACACGAGCAGGTGCTGATAGCGTAGGAAGCTACGCTGCACCTCGCTCGACAGTGAGGGGCTCATTGAATCGTGAACGACCGGTAGCCGAGATGCGTATGAATTAGTTATTATTACTAATAATTCGGATGAAATCATCGAATTCTCGACCGGAGGAGGGTACGGTGTTCGGATTCGTTTCTCGACGGTGAAATATCAGCGAAGTGGTTGAAAAATTGAGTTCACGCCGCTCGGGCGGCCGCTTCCCGCGCGAGGGAGGGGGCCGCGAGCGGCGGGCCGACGCGCCCGACCGCCGACGGCCCGGACGGTCAGCGCCGCCGCAGGTAGAGGGCCCCGCAGATCAGGGCCGCCCCGGCGAACAGCACGAAGGCGGCCGCGGCGGGCGACGGGAGCGAGCCGAACCCGCTCACCTCCACCGGGACCTCTCGCTCCGAGTCACCGTCCCCCGCGTCGGCCCCGGTTCCCGCCGACTGGCCGGCGGGCGGCGATTCCGTCCCGTTCGCCGCGGAGTCCGACGAGGAGCCGCGCTCCGTGCCGGACTCCGAGCCCGAATTCGAGTCGGAGTCGTCGGTTCCGTCGCCGTCGGAGCCGTCCGTCTGGTCGTCCGCCGCGTCGTCGTCCGACCGGTCGGTCGAGCCACCGTCGTCGGTGACCGCGACGGAGGCGCCCCGTTCGGCGGTCACCGCGTACGCCCGGCCCTCCTCGTCACCGAGCGTCTCGACGGAGACGGCGACGTCGGTGGAGCCGACTGACTCGCCCCTGACGGTGACCGTCGCGACCGTCACCGCGCCCGCGTCGTCCGTGTCCAACATCGCCGCGCGGACGGACGCGTTCGAGCCGTCCGGGGCGACCGCGACGTCACGGGCTCCGGAGTCGCCGGCGACCTCCGCGTCGACGACCGCCGCCACGTTCGGGTCGTCGACGGCGACCGTCAGGTCGTACGCGCCGACGCCGCCGTCGGCGTTCCCGACGACGACGTCGACAGTCGTCGTCTCGCCGACGACCGTCGGCTCGTCGGCCCCGGCGAGTCGCACCGGCGTGTCCGTCGCCGCGACGGCCGGGACCGCCGTCGCGGTCAGCAGCAGCACCCCCAACAGGACCGCCGTCGCGGGCGCCGTCGGAGCGTCGATACCTGACATCTGTCTGATTCACCCCGTCTCCTCGGCGAACAGCGTCTGGATGTCGAGCAGCGAGAACTCGCCGTCCCCGTTGAAGTCGAACGCGTCGGGCGAGTTCTGCACGACCGAGCCGTCGCGGTCGGCGAACAGCGTCTGGACGTCGAGGACGTCCACGCTGCCGTCGCCGTTCACGTCCTCGTAGACGCCGTCGCCGTCCGGGTCCTGCGCCGGGGCGTCGGAGTCACCGACGACGAGGGTGGACGCCTCGAGCGTGGCGCCGGACGCGGCCGTCACCTCGTACGCGTTCCCGGACTCGTCGCCGAGTTCGGAGACGTCGAGCGAGACGTCCGTGGTCCCCTCGGCGGCGGACTCGACGGTGACCGTCCCGAGCGTCACGCTCCCGTTGTCGTCGGTGTCGACGAGGACCGCTTCCATCGTCGCCGAGGAACCGTCCTCGGCGATCTCGACGTCGGTGAGGTTCTCGTCGACGTTCGAGACGCTGGCGTCCGTGATCGACGCCACGCTCGGGTCGTCGACGGTGACCGTCATCGAGTACACGCCGACGCCGCCGTCGGCGTCGTCGACCACGACGTCGTACTCGGCCGAGTCGCCGACCGCGACGAGTTCGCTCTCGGGCGAGAGACTGACCTCGGTGGATGGCCCGTCGGTCGGCGGGTCCGGGTCGGGCGCTTCGCTGACGGAGACCGTCTGTGTGGTCTCGGCGGTCGCGCCGTCGTCGTCGGTGACGGTCAGGGTGACCGCGTAGTCGTCGGCGGCGGCGAAGGCGTTCGTCACCTGCTCGCCGGACGCGTCGGTCGTCCCGTCATCGTCGAAGTCCCACTCGTAGCTCTCGATCGAGCCGTCGGAGTCGGTCGAGGCGGACGCGTCGAACGTCACGTCTTCGCCGACCGTCGGGTCAGCGGGCGTGGCGTCGAACGCGGCCGACGGGTCCTGGTTCGCCGGCTCGTCCGCCGTCACTTCGAACGTCGTCGACGCGCTGTCGTCGTCGGTCGAGACCGTCACGTCGTGATCGCCCACCGTGAGACCGGCGGTGGCGACCGCGAAGCTCACCTGCTGGCTCGCGTCGCCGTCGAGCGTGACCGACTCATTGTCGACCTCGCTTCCGTCGACGTCGAGCGCGACCGTCTGCGTGTCGGACCCGTCGCCCGCGTTCTCGACGGTCGCGGTCACGGAGGCGTCGTCGCCCTGCGTGACCGGTGACTCGGCGTTCAGGCTCGAGACCTGGAAGCTCGCCGGATCGGGCGCCTCGCTCACGGAGACCGTCTGGGTCGCCGTGTCGGTGGCGCCGTCGTCGTCGGTGACGGTCAGCGCAACCTCGTAGTCGCCCGCGGCGTCGTACGTGTGACTGGCCGACGCGCCGGTGGCGGTCGTGCCGTCATCGAACTCCCACTCGTAGCTCTCGATCGAGCCGTCCGCGTCGCTGGAGCCGGAGGCGTCGAAGCTCACCTGCTCGCCGACCTGCGCGCTCGACGGGCCGCTAACGGCGGCCGTCGGTGCCGTGTTCGGGTCCGTGACGGTCACGGTGGCGCTATCGGTCTGAGAGATGGTGTAGGGAGTACCACCCTCGTCACCGAACTCCAAGATCTGGTCTGGCCCACCAGCCTCGGCCGGCGAGACGATCGACAGTGAAGTCGTGCCGGGTGACTGGCCTTCGAGTGTGACGGTCAGTACGGTGACTGCACCGGTGTCAGTGGTGTTGTCGAACGCGTAGAGAACGTTCGCCGAGGACCCGTCGTTCGAAATCGAGGGCTGGGAATTCCCAGGCGACTCACCCGCACTGATGCCAGTGATCTCCGCGACAGCCGGATCGCTGAGTTGGATGCCGATCTGTCCGGAACCGACGCCGCCGTCGGCATCGTCGAGGACGACTTGGACGGTCGTCGTCTCGCCGGGTGTGAGGTCTGATTGAGCGGGCGATACGCTGAGTGTCGTCACCCCGGCCGCACTCGCGACGCCACCGACCATCGAGAGGACGGTGAGCGTCGCCAGTAGGACCGCGAGCGTTCTGGTATACCGGTTTGCTGTGTTATCGTTCATTATTTTTCGTCGTTGGGGTTCGGTTCGAACCAGTTCTTGCGGTCGAAACACGGGATTCGGACTGAGAATCCTCTGGAGTACCCGCGTCGCGTCGGAGTGTCGAGTCGAAAGACTGTGACATGGAGTGATCAGCTCCCTCCGACGAGTTCGGCGAACAGCGCCTGAGCGTCACTGGTGGTGACGTTTCCGTCGCTGTTGAAGTCGAACGCGTCCGCATCGTCCTGGACAGTCGGGCTATTCAAGTTGGCGAACAGTGCCTGTGCGTCGGTCGTGGTCACGTTCCCGTCGCCGTTGACGTCCTCGTAGACGCCGTCGCCGTCCGGGTCGGTCGGCGCGTCGCTGAAGTTGCCGACCGGCCCCGGGCCGTCGTCCGGTTCCCCGAGCGACTCGACCCTGACGGCGCTGATCTTCGCGTTGTCGTTGGTCGCCGCGAAGTCGACGTTCAGCGTGCCGTCGGTCACCTCGACCGTGTACGTCTTGTCCGACGCGTTCGCCGGACCGACCTCGGAGTAGATGTCGTACTCCGTGAGGACCTGCTGGCCCTCGACCGTCACGTCGAACAGCCGGTCGTTCTCGTCGGTCCCGTCGGTCGGTCCCGTGGAGTCCGGGTCGTCGCTCGAGGAGACGCCTTGGTAGATCTCGGCGAACTGGAGCGTCACCTCGTAGGTGCCGTTATCGACGGCCGCGGAGACGTTCGGCGCGCTCGGGGTGTCCTGCGCGCTGCTGCCGTACAGCTCGTTCTGATAGAGCGTCTCGTCGTCGGTACCGCCGATCGCCAGGTCCGACGGGATCCCGGCGTCGCCCGCGGTGGTCTCCGACCCGCCGGTGAAGACGCCCGCGGTGCCGCTGGAGACGTACTCCGTCCCGTCCGCGGCCGTGTAGGCCGGGCCGCCGGCGTTGACCGCGAGTTCGACCTCGCCGTCCTGATTCGGTTCGTCGACGTGGACGGCGAACTCCTCGGTCGCGGTCGCCTGGCCGTCGTCGGCGGTGACCGTGACCGTGTAGGAGCCGACCGTCCCGTCGCCGGGCGCGATCGTCAGCGTGTCGTCGGCGTCGTCGACCGTGACGAAGCCGGGGCCGCTCACCGACAGCGTCGGGTCGTCGTCGGCGTCGGCGTCGGAGACGGGCACGTCGACCGTGGCCGACTCGCCCTCGGTGACGCCCTGGTCGGTGATCGCGCCGATCGTCGGCGGGTCGTTGGGCTCGGTCGGTTCGAGCTCCAAGACGACCGCGTTCGAGGCGAGACCGGTCTCGCCCTCGCCGTCCTCCGCGGCGGCGACGAAGTAGTTCAACCCCCCGTTTTCCGCGGAGTCGGTCAGCGTGACGGGCACCGTCGCGGTGCCGTCCTGTCCGACCGTCGTCGTGTACTCCTCGACTTGGACGGCGTTGTTGGCCTCGTACTCCTCAACGTCGTAGCCGGGCGTGCCGTCGTAGTCGGGCACCTCGATCAGGTTCAGTTCGCCCTCGATCCGCAGGAGCGTGACTGTCTCGCCGGGCTGACCGTCGATCGTGACGGTCTGGTTCGCCGCCGCGACCGTCGCGGCGCTGTGCCGGGCATCGAGGGCACCCGCGTCCAGCGGGACCCCCTCGACGCCGATCGTCGGCGCCGGCGCCACGTCGGCGTCGGCGACCCCCTGCGAGCCGCCCGCACTGCCGTCGCTGAACACGCTCGTCTCCGCGGTCGCCCCGTCGGCGAACGCGGCCGTCATCGTCGATCCGGACAGCTCCAGCCCCGAAATAGGTCCGGCCTCGCCGCTCTGGGCGCTCGAGCCGCCCTTGATGCTGGTCGGGTCGTTATCGATGGCGAACGCGAACGATTCGCCGGGCTGGAAGTCGTCGAACGTGACCGTGATCACGTCGTAGCCGTCGGACCCGTTGACGCCGTTGTGCGGGACCGAGACGCTCCCGTCGACCAGGCCCACGGTGCTCGCACTGCTCCCGGGCGTGAAGCCCTTCGCACCTTGGTCACCGGCTGTGCCGTCCGGATCGGAGACAACATCGGGGAAGGCAGCCGTGCTCAGGTCGAGCGTGACTTCCTCGATGTCCTCGTCGCCGGTGTTGGTGATCTCGTACGACCCGTCGTCGTAGGTCGTCGCATCGATCCCCTCGCCGGCGTCCACCGTCAGCGTCGCCTCGCCGTCGGTCGGGCCGGTCTGGGCCTCCGTCACCTTGATCGCGGAGACCTTCGCGTTGTCGGCGCTGGCGGTGAAGTCGACGTTCAGCGTGCCGTCGGTCACTTCGACCGTGTACGTCTTGTCGGTCGCGTTCAGCGCCCCGACATCGGCGTGGATGTCGTACTCCGTGAGGAGCTCTTGGCCCTCGATCGACGCGCTGAACACGCGGTCGCCGGTCTGATCGCTGTCGCCGTCGTTCGAGGAGACGCCCTGGTAGATCTCGGCGAACTGGAGCGTCACCTCGTAGGTACCGTTGTCGACCGGGACGTCGTAGCCGAAGTTCCCGCCGTTCTCGCCGCCGAACCGCTCGCTCGTGTAGAGCGGATCGTCGTCGGTACCGTCGATCTGTATGTCCGAGGGGATACCGGCGTCGCCCGCGGTGGTCGTGTCCCCGCCGTCGAAGTAGTCGTCGGCGGCGTAGGTCGTCCCGTCGCTGGCGGTGTACTCGGTGCCGCCGGCGTTGATCGCCGCGACGACCGCTCCGGTCGACGTGTCGCCGTCGGTGTCCTCGACGGTGACGGTCACCGTGTCGGTGTCGGCGGCGTCGCCGTCGGAGACCTCGACCTCGAACGTCAGCGTCGTCTCCGCGGAGACGGCCGGCGCCGCGAACGTCGGCTGCGCGCCGTCTTGGACGCTCAAGCCGACGTCGGGGCCGCCGGTCTGGGTCCACGAGTAGCCTAGCGTGTCGTCGGCGTCGGGGTCCGACGACCCGGACGCGTCGAGGGTCACCGTCTGCCCCTCGTCGACAGTCTGATCCGCGCCCGCGTCGGCCGTCGGCGGCGTGTTCGCCCCGACGGCGGTGACGGTCAGTCGGTCCCACGAGGCCGAGAACGTCTCGTCGGCCTGGTTGGCCGTGCTGATGATCCCGACCGCGGTGCCCACTTCGACCGAGTTCCCCGAGGCGTCGGTGATGGAGTTGTTTGCGAACCAGCTCTCGGGCGCCGCGAACGTCTCGCCGAACTCGACCGTCTCGGTTCCGTTGACCGAGTAGGCGGCCGTCACGGCCGCGTCCGCGGAGCCGTCGTTCGGCGTCGGATCGGTGGTCGGGTCGACCGTCAGGTAGAGGTCGATCTCCTGGCCGCTCCCGACCACACCGGGCTCGGAGAGCACCACGGAACTGCTGTCGGCAACCGTCCCGCCCTCTTCGAGCAGGAACTGGACGCCGCCGTTCGGGTTCCCGCTGGCGTCCTGGGCCGAGGCGACCAGTTTGACGTAGTTCTTCTGGTCGCCGGTCCCGACCTGCATCCCGGCGGCCTGGTAGTTCTCGGGCGTCATGTCGTCGGGGAACGGCGCCTCGACGGTCGTCCGGACGACGAACGGCTCGTCCGGCGCGTCGACGCCGTACTGGAACGCGTACGCCTGAGAGTTCTGGTCCGTGTACGCGTCGCCGAACGGCACGGCGTCGACCGAGAATTTCTCGGTCGCGCCGCCGGCGCGGACCTGTGAACCGTCGTACAGGTCGGCGTAGTCCGTCCCGTTCGTCATCAGGCCGGAGAATCCGAGACCGAACAGCGACTGCGGGTACTGCCCCGCCGCGAACTGCCGGTCGACCGGGACAGTGGTGTCGAGCCCGTTCTGTGGGTCGATCGCGAACGGGTCCTCGGTGTCCGGGATCCCGTCGTTGTCGTCGTCGGGATCGAGCGAGTCGGGATTCCCGTCCTGATCCCTGTCCTCGGGCTGTGAGGCCTGCGAACAGGGGTCGGTCCCGACCGCGTTCTCGTCGGCGTTCGTGTAGCCGTCGCCGTCGGCGTCACCGTCCGGGTCGTACTCCGGCGAACTCGGATCGTTGGCCGTACACGTCCCACCGACCGAGCCGTCGTAGTCGTTCGGTTCGAACACCGTGACGTCGTTGCTACCGTAGGTAGCCCCCCAGACGGTGCCCGGGAACGGCCCCTCATCGTCCTGCGCGTGAACGTCGAGCGGATTGTTCCCGATGTTCTCGAAGATGTCTTCGGTGTCGGTGGCCTCGGTGCCGTCGGCGTTCAGTTCGACGCGCTTGACGTCACCGGAGTTCCACATCGCCAGCAGCAGGTCGCCCTGCATCGCGCCGCCGAAGTTCGACGCCTCGTAGACGTCCATCCCCTGCGGGGTCGGGCCGTACGTCTCCAGCGCGGCGCTGGGGTTGTCGCCGGCGGGGTCGCGGTAGTCGCAGTTCACCGCGTCGTGGAGCCCGCTCTCGACCGCGCCGCCGAACTCGCTGGTCGCGTTCCCGCGCGTCGGGTTCGGGTGCCCGCCGTAGTAGTCCTCGCCGTCGACGTGGTAGACGCCCGGCGGGGAGAACTCGTCCTGCTCGTTCTCTGCGTTCGTACACGTTCCCGCGGGGCCCTCGTTCACGACCACGCCGCCCCAGCCGGGGTTCGCGCCGTTGTCGGTCGAGTACAGCTGCCCCTCGGAGTTCAGCGCGATGTCGTACGGGTTCCGCCACCCGGGCGAGTACACGTCGACCGGGCCGTTCGAGACCCACTTCGCCATGTTATCGCCGTCCTGACCGCCGAACGGTCCGGCGGTCGACGTCGACGACGGATCCAGCGTCGGCAGGTCGTAGACGTACGACGCGTCGGTGTTGGCGGCGTTCTTCTCCGACATCGAGTCGATCTGGTCGAGGTCGACCGAGATGATCGACGCCGAGAGCGCGTACTCGGGCGTGTACGCGAAGTTGTTCGACGGGGCGCCCTTGTTCGTGTGGCCGCCCTGTGCGACGTACAGCACGTTCTCCTCCGCGTCGTACTGGACGCCGTTGCTGGCGTGGTTCTCCTCCGAGCGCGGGAGGCCGCGCACGAGCATCTCGTGGTCCCAGCTCCCGTCGCCCTGCTGGGTCAGCCGCGAGACGACGCCGGAGTTGGTGTCGAGTCCCACGTCGTTCCCGCCGCCGCCGGCGCCGATCCGCGGGTCGCTCGACGTGACGTACATCACCGGCGCCGAGGCCGTCCCCTCGACGGTGAGGCCCGTCACCTGACGGTTGGTGACGCCCGGGTTGTACTCGCCGTCGTCGTCGTGGTTCGGGAGGTCCTGAACGGCCGTGATGACCTCGGCGTCGGTCGCCTCGTAGTCGTTCGGTCCGTTCCGAGTAATCTCGAAGGCCTTGATCTCCCCGCTCTGCTGGGAGACGTACAGCCGACCGTCCGGGCCGAAGTCGAGCGACGTCGGGTTCCCGAGGTTGACGTCGAGACCGCTGACGCCGAACCCGACGGGCACGTCGCTCGCGCCCTCACCGGTCAAGTCGGCCGTCAGCGGGGAGTTACTCCCCGTATGGGTGACCTCCAGCGTCGCCGCCTTCGGCTGTGCGTCCGACGGGGTGAACGTCACCGGGAAGTCGGCGGACTCGCCGGGAGCGAGCGTCGACTGTGACGCCGATCCGGTCGAGAACTCGTCGGCGTCGGACCCCGTCACCGAGACGTCCGAGATGTCGATATCCGGATCGCCGCTTCCACCGAGGTTGGTGAGCGTCACGGTCTCGGTGCCGCTGTCACCGGTGACGACCGTGCCGAAGTCGACCTCGCTCGGCCCGCCGAGCGTGTCCGGCTCCGGCTCGGACTCAACGATCTCGATCGCGTTGATCTGGGGATTCTCGTTCACGTGCGCGAAGTCGATATCAATCGTCCCGTCGCTCGTGACGTTGAAAGACTCCATTCCGGCGGTCTGGTCGCCGTACTCGGCAATCGGGTCGAAGCCCTCGACGGTCTGGTCCTCGACGCTGACGTCGAAGACGCGGTCACCGGGGGCGCTAGTCTGGGAGTACCCGTCGTAGAAGTACAGCCGGACCTCGACCTGCTGGCCCGACTGGACGGCGAACTCGTAGTTCAACTCGCCGTCGGTCGGCGGATCGTACCGTTCGTTCGTCCAGACGCCGGAGGGAACGTAGCTCGGGACGGAGCTATCGAACCCGTCCGGTGCCGGGTTATCCGCTGTATCACTGTCTCCGTTGACGATGTACTGGCTGTCGTCCGTCCAGTCCGGTCCGCCGTCCGTTGCTGATACCACACCGCCCGCGTTCACGCGGTGAACGACGTCGCCGGGGGCCGCGGCGGCCCCGCCGGGTATCGCGGCCGTGCCCGCGATCATCGACGTCACCATTACCACCGCGAACAGAACCGCAAACGCCTGTTCTCTGCCCGCTCGGCTCATCCTCGCGGGCCTCCTGTTCGACCGATCGTGTTTGTTGAGGTATATATCATCGCTCTCGTCCCCGCCGAAGCGGCCTCGCGTCGGCGGAACGTAGGTCGCTACAGTAGACCGATAATTAAGTAGAAACTGAATAATCAGATAAATTATTTTTCAGGGACCCCTCGTTGGCGTTCCTGACACCCCTGAACGGGCGCCTGAAGGCGCCCTCAGGACGGGATCGCAACTCGCTCTCCACGGTGATCGGACCTGTCGAACGACTTTCACCGAGATCGCGTGACGACGGACAGGCGACGGTTCAATTTATATATTATTTCTCGGATACAATACCGAGACGTTCCGACCGGATCCCGTTATACAGGTGATACCGGCGGGTCGGAGGGCTGCTGCGAGGCGGTCGTCGCTTGATTCCGCTTCCCGTGGAGACGAGAGCCGATCGGGCCGTACCGCGCCCCGATCACGGTCGCCCGCGCCCGGTCGCCCGCTCAAACGTTTCCCGAGGATGAAACGACATATCAGCGATGATATAAATTCTTAAATCGGGTAGACGGCCACCCGCGAACGACTGGCGATGCCGGAGCCGCAACCAACGTCCGCGACGCCGACGAGTGCGCCGCCCCTGCGAGGAACGGTACCGTGAGCGACGCGCCGACGCTCCGGATCGTCGACGAGCCGGACGACGATCCCGACGGCGCGGTCCCCGCGCCGGTTCCGCCGGACGACCCCGAGGCGTGGTACGCGCCCGACGTGCGGGCGCAGTACGAGGCCGCGCCGGGCGTCGTCGCCACGGTCCGCGAGCGCGACGGCGGCCGGTTCGGCTACGACGTGCGCGAGCCGCCGCTGTCGCCCGCCGACGAGGAGGCGTTAGCGCGCGTCCGCGACCACTTCTCCGCGGTCCGGCACCGCCGACCGCTCACCCGCGTCGGGGTCGTCGAGCGGGCCGAGCGGGGGTTCGAGCCGAAGTACGACCGCGCCCTCGACCGCCTGCTCGACGCGAGCGCCGCCGCGCGCCGCCGGATCGACTACCGCGCGCTGCGGGACCTCCGGCTGCTCGGCGACGTGACGCCGCTCGCCTTGGACGACCGGATCGAGGTGGCCGACGTGGGCGACGAGCGCGAGCTGGTCGTCCACACCGAGACGTTCGCGCCGCTGGAGACGGGGATCGACGTCGACGCCGACTACGTCGAGCGGGTCGCCGCCGAGCGGCTCGCGCAGTACGCGGTCGGCTTCGCCGGCCTCTCCGTCGAGGTGGTCGTCTACCGCGAGCGCCTGCTCGGCTCCGACGCGTTCGAGACGAAGTACGCCGTCCTTGAGCCCGACCTCCTCCCGGGCGACGAGGCGCTGATCGAGGAGTGCAAAGAGCGGATCTGGGAGACGACAGTCAACGGCGCCGTCGACGACCGCGAGGCGTTCGTCGCCGAGCACGCCCGGCGGTTCCTCTCCCGGCGGCTCACCGCGCGCAACACCCGGGCGTGGCTCGACGCGGCCGCCCACCGCGCCCGGTCCGCGCTGGCCGACCGGGGGCTCGCCGTGCCGCCGGTCGACTCGCGGTACGCCCGCGACCGCCTCGACGACCTGGCGTACTACGTGCTGCGCGACTTCGTCGGCGAGGGGATCCTCACAGTGCCGATCCGGGACCCGAACCTGGAGGACGTCGAGGCGAACCGCGTCGGCGAGCGCGTGAAGGTGGTCCCGCGCGCCTCGGTCCTGCGGAGGGCGGACGGCGAGGACGGCGCCGGGGGAGTCGAAACCGACCGCGGCGGCCCGGCCCCGGACGCGGGCGCCCGGGTCCCCACCAACCTCGCGTTCGAGGACGAGACGACGTTCGTCAACGTCGTCACGGCGCTCGCGGCCCGGGACGGCACCGAGCTCAACGCCGCCACCCCGTCGGCGAAGGTGAACCTCGACGTCGACGGCGTCGACGAGACGGTCCGGTGCGCGGTGGCGCTGCCCGTCATCTCCGCCGACGGGCCCCACGTCTCGATCCGGAAGCAGAGCGCGGACGCGATGACGCCGGTCGACCTGATCGACCGCGGGACGCTCTCGACCGAGCTGGTCACGCTGCTGTGGCTGCTGTACGAGCACCGCGGCGTCGTCCTCTTCGCGGGGCCGACCGGCGTCGGCAAGACCACCCTGCTGAACGCCCACACCCCCTTCATCCCGTTCGACGACCGACCGGTGTCGATCGACGAGGGGTCCCGCGAGGTCCGACTCCCGCACGAGACCGGGGTGTCGCTCACGACCCGCGAGCACGAGGAGGCGTACAAGTCGGTGAGCATGTCGGAGCTGATGACGGAGGCCAACTACCTCAACCCGGACGTCGAGGTGATCGCCGAGATCAACACGCCCGCGAGCTTCGAGACGTTCGCGGAGACGCTCAACACGGGCCACGGCGTGATCGGCACGACCCACGCCGAGGACGTCGAGGCGCTCGTGAACCGCGTGGTCGAGCGGGGACTCCCGCCGTACCTCCTCCGCGAGATCGACCTCGTCGTCTTCCCCCGGCAGGTCGACGGCGAGCGGTACGTCTCGCGGGCGGTCGAACCCCTCTCCGCCGAGGAGTACGAGGCGCTCGACCCGGAGGCGAAGCGGAGCCCTACCGGAAACCCGAAACACGGCGGCGCCGGCGTCGTCGACAAGGGCGGTGAGGCGGTGTACTTCAACACGCTCGCGTGGCGCGACGCCGACGGCGCGTTCCGGTTCCCGGGCGCGCCCGAAGCCGACGCGGCGGCCGCGCCGGGCGACGAGCCGCGCCTCCGGGCGTTCGAGCGGATCGCCGACCACACCGACCGCGAGGTCGACGCCGTGCGATCGGAGTTCCTCGCCAAGCGCCGGTACGTCGAGTACCTCGTCCGAGAGGGCGTCCGCGACGTCGACGCGCTGTTCGAGTTCCTCGCCGACCTCCGGACCGACGAGGCCGCGACCGTCGAGCGCGCGGCGCGGACGATGGATCGGACGGGCGATGGGAGCGAACGGACTGATGAGAGCGAACGGACTGACGGGCGGAGGGAGCCGTGAGCGGAGGGCCGGCGACCGACGGCGACGGCGGGAGCCCGGGACTCGGAAGGGCCGTCGACGCCGCCGACGCCGACGGCTTCCTGCGGAGCGGCCGGTCGTCTGCCGTCGATCGGGCCCTCTACGCGCTGTTCGCCCGACACGCGAGCGACCGGCGGCACGACGCCGACCGGAAGCGGTACCGCGGGACGGCGCTCGACACGGGGTTCGAAACGTATCTGTCCCGGGTGTACGGGCTCTCGTGGCTCGTCTGCCTGGCCGTCGCCGGACCGACCCTGCTCGTCGCGATGGGAGCGACGCCGGCGCTGCTCGCGGCCGTCGAGGGAGAGATAGGGGATGCCGCGCCGGTCACGTCGCCCGAAGCGGTCGCCGTCGCGCTCGCCGGAGTCGTCGCGCTCCTCGCGAAGCGGGCGACGGTGCGGCTCGGCGGGCTCCACCTCCGGTGGCTCACGGCGACGCGCCGGACGGACATCGAGCGGACGCTCCCGGCCGCGGTCCGCTACCTCGAACTGCTCGCGTCCGGGAGCGACGGCCCCAGAGAGATGGTCGCGAAGACCGCCGCGAGCGACGCCTACGGCGGGACGGCCACCTCGCTGCGGAAGGCGCTCAACGCGGCGCGGCTCGCCGGGAGCCTCGACGAGGGGCTCCGGCGCGTCGCCCGCGACACGCCCTCGCGCGAGCTGCTCGCGCCGTTCCTGCTGAAGTTCCGTAAGCACGCGGCGACCGGCGACGCGGCGCTCGCGGAGTACCTCCGAACGGAGAGCCGGATGCTCGCGCACCGGCAGGACCGCGCCCGGAAGCGCGCCCGGCGGTTCTTAGAGCTCCTCACGGAGCTGTTCGTCGCCGTGCTGGTGCTGCCGGCGCTGCTCGTCATCGCCGCGACCGCGCTCACCGTGGTCGTCCCCGAACTCCTGCCGCCGGTCGAGACGCCGGTCGGGGTGGTCCCGACGCGGGCCGTCGTGCTGTACGGGGCCGTCGTCTTCCTGGTCGCCATCGGGCTCGCCGGCGCGGTCGCGGTCGGGACGCTCCGCCCGCCGAACCAGCGCGCGAGCTACGACCTCCCGGGGTCGCCGCGCGCGGTCGCCGCCTCGGTCGGCCGCAACCCGACGAGCGCCGCGGTCGTCTGCGCGCCGCCGGCCGCCCTGCTCGCGGTCGGCCTCGCGGTCGCGGAGTACACGCTCGTCAACGTGGTGCTGCTATCGTACGCGGCGTTCGCGATTCCCGTGGGGAGCGTCGCGGTCAGGCGGACCCGCATCGACGACGCGAAGGACCGCGAGCTGGCCGACTTCGTCCACGCCGTCTCCGGGCACGTCGCGCACGGGCGCCCACTCCCGGACGCGGTCGCGGCCGTGGCCCGCGACGTCGACCTCGGGGTGCTCGACGACGACGTGGCCGACCTCGCGTTCGCGCTCGGGTCGACGACGGCGACCGGAGGGGGACGGGCCGGAACCGACGGGGGCGGCGAGGTCCGCGACGCCCGCGAGGCCGCCGACGTGCGCGCGGTCGCCATCGGCCGGTTCGTCGACCGGGTGGGAACGCCGCTGGCGGAGGGGACGCTCGGGCTCGTGACGGGCGCCCTGAACGCCGGCAGCGACGCCGACGCCGTCTTCGAGACGCTCCGGATCGAGGTTGGACAGCTGTACAGCGAGCAGCGCGCGCTCCGCTCGTCGATGCACCCGTACGTCGCGGTCGGCTGGGCGGCGGCCGCGCTGGTCGCCGGCGTCGTCGCCGTCGTCAACACGCAGGTGATCGACGCCGCGCGGCTCGCGGAGCTCGCCGGCGCCACCGACCTCGTGACGGAGCCGGAGACGGTCCACCCCGACCTCGAACGCTTCCGGCTGTACGTCGTCACGCAGGCGACGATGCTCGCGTCGGGCTGGTTCGCCGGCACCGCCTCCCGGGGACGCTACGAGGCGCTGCTTCACTCCGGGCTGCTCGTGGGCATCTGCTACGCCGTCTTCACGCTGGGCGGGCTCGTATAAACCAGAGCTACCCGCGCATCAGCTGGAGCACCTCGTCGACGACGCCCGGTTCGACGGCCACGACGTACCGGTGTCCCGGCGTCAGCGTCGTGTCCGGCTGCGAGATCCGGTTCCCGTCGTCGCCGGAGATGACGAGCGTGCCCGCCGGGAAGGCAACGTCCGCGAGCGTCCGCCCCGCGGCGGGCGCACCCTCGGCGACGCTGATCTCGAGGATCTCGACCGCTCCGGTGACGTCGGTCAACGCCTGGACCTCCTTCCCGGCGGTCTTGTTGGCCGCGACCCGCGCGCCCGCCGACTCGGGGTAGACGACGGCGTCCACGAACCGGTCGTACGTCCCGTCCGTCTCCCGATCGACGCGGGCGACCGTTCTGATCCCGTCCGTGAGCCGCGTGGCGAGGAGGCAGACCGCGAGGTTCAACCCTGTCAGCTCCGTCAGCGCGGCGATGGTGTCCGCGTCCTCGATTCCGGCCTGTTCGAGGATGTCCGGGTCGGAGGCGTCGCCGCGGATCACGGTCGCGATCCACGCGTCGGCGATCTCCTCGATGCGGTCTTCGTCCTGCTCGACGATGGTCACGTTCTCGTCGCGGGCGGCGAGCACCTCGGCCGTCTGGAAGCCGACGCGGCCGCCGCCGGCGATGATGATGTCTCGTGTCATGTCAGTCCTCGCTCGCTCCCTCCGCGGCCGGTTGGTCGGCGGTCGCCGCGGCCGTCTCGTCCTCAACAGTCCCCCGCGCCCGGTACCGGTTGAGCACGACGTACATCGCGGCGCCGGCGACCAGCCACCCGACGCTGAGCAGGAGCGCGAGGAGATCGGTCTGAATGAGAAAGCCGATCAGCACCACGGCGAGAATCCCGTTGAGACCGATCGCCAGTATCGGCGGAATCGGATAGTACGGTATCTCGTACGGGCGGTTCATGTTCGGTCGCTCCCGCCGGAGCCGGATCACCGCGACGTTGACGATGATGAACGACAGCAGGAAAAACAGGCTCGACATGTTCCCCGCGCTCTGCGTGGGGAGGAAGACGGACCCGAGCATGACGACCGCGCTCAACAGCACCGCGACGAACGGGGTGCCGAACCGGTGGTGAATCCGGCCGATCGACGGCAGCAACTGGCCCTCGCGGCCCATCGAGAAGGCGACGCGCGAGGAGGCGATCACGACCGCGTTGAGCGCCGTGACCGTCGAGAACACCGCCCCGAAGACGATGAGCGCGCCGCCGTTCCGGATGACCGGTAGGCCGGTCGGCATGAACGACGTCGCCGCCGTCGCGATGCCGGCCTCGCCGGCGGCGGCGAGCTCCGAGGCGCCCAGCGTGCCGATCGCCACCGTCACGACCAACAGGTACACGACGACGGTGGCGCCGAGGCTGACGAAGATCGCCTTGGGGATGTTCTCGCGGGGGTTCTCGACCTCCTCGGTGACGGTGGTGATGAGGTCGTACCCCTCGAAGGCGATGAACGTCAGGCCCATCGCGGGGAGGATGCTGAACGCGCCGGACCCCTCCGGGAACAGCGGGTCGAAGTTCTGGAAGGTGAAGCTCGTCTCCCCGCCGCCGCCGGCAGAGAGGAACCCGAAGGCGACGAACACGACGAGGATGGACACCTTGACGATCGTGAACACCGTCTCGGCGCTGCCGCTCGCGGCGGTCGACGCCGCGTTCATCGCCACGAGCCCGGCGACCGCCGCGAACGCGAGGAGGAACTTCGCCGGAACCCCCACGCCGAGCAGCGGGAGCACCACCGCGCCGACTTGGTCCGGCGGCGCGACCACGCCGTACACGTGGAGCAGTTCGAGGAAGTTCGGCGCGAACCCCAGCGCGTACAGGGCGCCGGCGATCATGTACGCGAACCAGAGCATCCAGCCCATGATGAACGAGCCGAAGTCGTCGAATATCTCCCGCACGAACGCGTAGCCGCCTCCGCTCTTCGGGATCGCGGACGCCAGTTCCGCGTACGAGAGGCCGGTGAAGGCGGTCACGACCCCGTTCAACATGAAGACGAGCAGCGCGGCCGGACCGGATATCTCGGCCGCGAGGCCCGTGAGGACGAAGATACCCGCGCCGATCATCGCGCCCATCCCGATCATCGTCGCGTCCAGCAGGCCCAGTTCGGCCTCCGGTTCCCGCTGGTCGTGACTGCTCACGAGGTCTCCACCCGAGTTCGGCGTCCGAGACCGGTCATCGCGCGGCTGTACCAATTACCACGACTGCACGTACATTAATCTAATCCCGACAAATTCCGTACGTTCTCTCCGGGAACGACAGGACAAACGTGGCTACGATGTGGATCCCGCAATAATATTAATTAAATAATATATACGTGCAGCGGGGGACGACTCCCGCGTGGGGTCCGGCGTTCGCGGGGGAACTCGCCGCGTCGCCTATTTAAACGGCGTAACCTACAATTACCTGCGCGCGGTAGCCCGGCGAATGAGCACGGATCTACGGGTCGTGATCGTCGGCGGTCAACACGTCGGGTATCACGCCGCGCGGCGTCTCTCCGACCGCGGCCACGACGTGGTCGTCGTCGAGAAGGACCGCGAGCGGGTGGAGTTCCTGAGCGAGCAGTACGACGCGACGGTCATTCACGGCGACGGCGGCCGGCGGTCGATCCTGCGACAGGCCGGCCTCGACCGGAGCGACGTCGTCGCGGCGCTCACCGGGTACGGCGCGATGACGAACATCGGCATCTGCGCGATGGCGACGGAGATCGAACCCGATATCGGGACCGTCGCGCGGATCGACCACGGCGACAAAGAGGAGTACGCCGGGCTCGTCGACCGCGTCGTCTATCCGGAGGAGCTGGCCGCACACGCCGCGACCAACGAGATCGTCCACGTCGCGGGCGGCGGCGTCCGGACGATCGAGCAGGTGACGGGGGACCTCACGCTGCTCGAACTCACCGTGGCGGCCGACGCGCCGGTCGCGGGCCGAGAGCTCCGCGACGTCGCCTTCCCGCGGGGAGCCGTCGTCGTCGCCGGGCGAGACAGCAATCAGCTTCCGGGCCCGGAGATGGTGCTGGAGCCCGGCTTCCGGTACGTGGTCGCCGTCAAGACCGATATCAGCGACGAGGTCGTGCGACTGCTCAGGGGCTGAGGCCGAGCCGCCCGTCTCGGTCGTCCGAGGCGGCGCGATCACTGCCGTCCGACGGCTCGACCCGAACGGTCGCGGGCCTCCAGCGCCCAGACGTTGGGTTCGTCCCGAAACTCGTGTTCGGTGAGATGCGTCGCCTGATACGCGTTGTCCGCCATCGCCTCGCGCGCCGCGTCCCACTCCTCGCTCGCGATGCGATCGATCGGGCCGGCGGCGATCACGCTTCGCCACGAGCCGTCGGGGGCGACGTCGAAGACGGCGAAGCTCGCGACGTCCGACTGCGCCGCGTAGGTCTCCTTTCGGAGTTCGCTGGTCCCGCCGAGAAAGACGAAGTAGAGGGTGCCGTCCCCGTCGTACCCGAACGACAGCGGAACGCCGTACGGCACGCCGTCGGCGCTCGTCGACAGCACGCCGACACCGGCCTCTGTCAGCAGGTCGTCGATCGCGGCGTCGTCCATTTCGGTCCCCAGCAGCGCGTCGTACTGTGTCATGAGTCACCGACACACAGGGCTGTTATAAGAAGGCACACGAGGGTTCTCGGTCGATCGAAACGCGGGTCGAGAGCGACGACGTCCGAACGGGTTTTTCTCCGACGAATCCCAACCGATCGGTATGAACGCGCGCCGACGGATCGAGAGCTACTACGACGCGCTTCGCGCGGGCGAACCGCTCGGCCCGTACTTCGCGGAGTCCGGGTCCGGCGACGACGCGCTCGTGAAGTTCGGGATCTCCGAGCGCCTGGTCGGCGGCGACGAGATCCGCGCGGGGCTCCGGCGACAGACCGAGACGACGACCGACTGGACGGTGACGAGTCGCGCGCTCCGCGTCACCGAGCGCGACCGCCGCGCGTGGTTCAGCGACGACGTGTCGATGGCCTGGACCGACGCGGAGACGGGCGACCGACGCGCGTTCGAGACGCGCTGGAGCGGCGCGCTCGAACGCCGGGACGGCGAGTGGCGCTTCGTCGGGATGCACGTGAGCACGGCCGACGAGCTGTGACCGGGCCGGCGGTCCGGCGGGCCCGCGTTCGACCGCGGCGGCGCCGATGTCGGAGAGAGATATCAGCCGTGAGAACCTCGGGGGAGCGATCTTGTAGGATTCGACGATTTACCACCGTATGCATCTCTCCGAGTCGGCCAAGGCCCGCGTCAGGCTCTTTCTCATTCTTGGAATCGGCGTCGGGTTGGTCGCCCTCCACGTGGCGCACGCGGCGGGCGACCGGGAGAGCCTCCAGACGTTCCTGTCCGGGATCCTCATTCCGATGCTCTTCGGCCTCGGCGTCTTCGTCGGCGGTCTCTGGCTCCGGCGACGGGGGACGGACGGGAGACACGTGCTCCGCGTGGCGGGGTGGTGCGCGCTCGGCGCCGTCGCCCTGGCCGGCCAGACCGCCCTGATGACGGTGTACCAGCACGGGGAGGGCGTTGAGATGAGCCACCAGATCTACGTCTTCGTGAACGCCGCGTCGGGCGGCGCCGCGGTCGGGTTCGTCGTCGGCTTCTACGACAGCCGGCAGCGCGTCGCCCGGGAGACGTCGTCTCAGTTGAGCCGTCAGCTCGGCGTGCTCAACCGCGTGCTACGTCATGACATTCGAACGAACGCGAACCTGATCCACGGTCACGCCGAACTGCTCGCCGAGGACCTCGACGACGCCGAACGGGCGCGCATGGTCCAAGAGCAGTCGGCCGAGCTCGTGAAGATGGGGGACCAAGCGAGGGAGATCGAGCGTCTGTTACAGGAGGGCGACGTGGAGACCGAGCCCGTCGACGTCGCGTCGCTGGCCGAGACGAGCTGCGAGCAGGTCGCGCGGGAGCACCCGGAGGCGGACATCGACGTGTCGCTCCCCGACGAACTGGTCGTTCGGGCGCACCCGCTGGTGGAGTCAGCGCTGCGGAACGTGATCGAGAACGCCGTCGAACACAACGACAAGGAGACGCCGCGGGTCGCGATCGAGTCGCTCGACGGCGATCGACCGGGAACCGATCTCGTCGGCGTTCGAATCGCCGACAACGGCCCGGGTATCCCCGCCGGCGAGCGCGAGGTCTTCGAGCGAGGGTACGAGACGCCGCTCGAACACGCGAGCGGTCTCGGACTGTGGCTCGTCAACTGGATCGTCAGCGAGTCCGGCGGTCGGATCCGGTTCGAGGAGAACGAGCCGGAGGGGAGCGTGATCCGCCTGCGGTTCGAGCGGCCGCGGGCGGCCCGGTCGGACCGAGCGTCGAGCGCCCCGGCCGCCGGCGGGACCCCGTCCTGAGCGACGGCCGCTCGGTCGACGCCCCCGTCGGTAGCCGATCGATTAAAGTCGACTTGTGCTAACCAACCGCTAGTGGTCATCATCGACACCGCGACCGGCACAGGGGTTCGACCGGCGGGAGCCGCGGGGTGCGCCGCGTGAGCGACCCGACCCTCGTCGTCGTCGCGGGCGCGACCGAGACGGCCGCGATCGACGGTATCAGCGCCGCGGGCGCCGACCCGACGCTCCGGCGGCACACGCCCAGCGCCGACCTGGAGATCGTCGCCGACGGTCGACCCGGGCCCGACTCGCCGGTGCCGGTCAGCCCGTCCGGCTGCCCGACGCCCGCGGTCGTCACCCGGGCGGTCCGGGAGCTGGTCGGCGTCGACTTCGTCGGCGTCGACGCCGGCCTCGCCGTGCCGACCGCGCCGGCGGGGGCGGCCGTCCGCGACGCCGACGCGACGCCCGGCGGCGACGTCCGGACCGCCGAGCCCGTGCCGGACGCGGCGGCGGTCTTCGAGCGGGCGCGCGGGCTGGCGGGGACGATCGCCGGCGTGGGCGGAGACGGAAACGGAGACGGAGCTGGCGGCGCCGCCGCGGACGGCGGCGGCGATCCCGCCGAGCTCCTCGTCGCCGAGACGGTCCCCGGCGGCACGACGACCGCGCTCGGCGTCCTGACCGCGCTCGGCGAGCGCCCGGTCGTCTCCTCGTCGCTGGCGGCGAACCCGCTGGCGCGGAAGCGCGCGGTCGTCGAGGAGGGACTGGCCGCGAGCGGCCTCGACCCGGGCGACGCCGCGGGCGACCCCCTCGACGCGGTCCGGCTGATGGGCGACCCCGTGCTCGCGGCGGCGGCCGGCCTCGTCGTCGGCGCGGCCGAACGCGGGATCGACGTGACGCTGGCGGGCGGCACCCAGCTGGCGACGGTCGCCGCGCTGGCGCGGCACGCGGGGATCGAGCGGCGGCTCCCGCTGGCGACGACCGCGTTCGTCGCCGACGACCCGACGGCGGACGTCGCGGCGCTCGCCGACGACCTCGACCTGGCGCTGACCGCGACCGACCCCGGCTTCGACGCGAGCGACCGCCCGGCGATGCGGGCGTACGCCCGCGGCGAGGCGAAGGAGGGCGTCGGGATGGGCGGCGCGCTGGCGCTCGCCAAGCGCGCGGGCGTCTCGGATATCGCCCTGCGCGAGCGCGTCGCCGCCGTGACCGACCGACTGCTCGCCGAGCGCGACGGCGAATCGACCGCAGAGGGTGCGCCGTGAAGGGCGTCGTCCTCGGCGGCGTCGCCTCCGGCGTCGGCAAGACCGTCGCGACGCTCGCCGCGATCCGCGCGCTCGACGGTGCGGGGCACGCTGTCCAGCCGGCGAAGGCCGGCCCCGACTTCATCGACCCGAGCCACCACGAGCGCGTCGCGGGACGCCCCTCGCGCACGCTCGACCTGTGGCTGCAGGGCGAAGGCGGGCTCCGTCGGAACTACGCCCGCGGCGAGGGCGACGTCTGCGTCGTCGAGGGCGTGATGGGACTGTACGACGGCGACGGGTCGAGCACGGCCGCCGTCGCCGAGGCGCTCGACCTGCCGGTCGCCCTCGTCGTCGACGCGAGCGCGGGGATGGAGAGCGTCGCCGCGACCGCGCTCGGCTTCCGGGCGTACGCCGAGCGCGCCGGCCGCGACGTCGACGTCGCGGGGGTGATCGCCCAGCGCGCACACGGCGGGCGCCACGAAAACGGGATCCGCGAGGCGCTCCCGGACGAGCTGACCTACCTCGGACGGATCCCGCCGAACGACGACCTGGACGTCCCCGAGCGACACCTCGGGCTCCACATGGGCGACGAGTCGCCGGTCCCCGACGACGCGCTCGACGCGGCCGCGGAGGGGCTCCGAGTCGAGCGGCTGCTCGACGTCGCGCGGGAGCCGGCGGGAGTCGCCGAACCGAGCGAGAGGGCGGCACCGCCCGGCGACCGCCCCCGCGTCGCGGTCGCCCGCGACGAGGCCTTCCGGTTCGCGTACCCGGCGACGGTCGAGCGCCTGCGCGAGCGGGCGACCGTCGAGCCGTTCGCGCCGGTCGCGGGCGACCCACTCCCGCCCTGCGACGGCGTCTACCTCCCCGGCGGCTACCCGGAACTGCACGCCGCGGCCCTCGCGGAGGGCCCGGCGCTCGCCGATATCGCGGCCGCGGCCGCGGAGGGAGTCCCCGTGCTCGGCGAGTGCGGCGGGCTGATGGCGCTCGCCGAGTCGTTGACGACCGTCGAGGGCGAGACGCACGCGATGGCGGGCGTCCTCCCGGCCGACGTGGCGATGCGAGACCGCTATCAGGCGCTCGACCACGTCGAACTGCGGGCGCGGCGGGACGCGCCGACCGCGTCGGCGGGCGACGCCCTCCGGGGCCACGAGTTCCACTACTCCGACGCCGACGTCGCTGGCGACGCCAGGTTCGCCTTCGACGTGGAGCGCGGGACCGGGATCGACGGGGAGCACGACGGCCTGACCGAACACCGAACGCTCGGAACGTACTGTCACGTCCACCCGGAGAGCGGGGCGTTCGACGCGTTCCTCGACGGGCTCTGACCGCGATGTCGCTCTCCGCGCCCCTCGGCGTCGCCGTCGTCTTCCCGGCCCTCGCCGCGCTGGCGATCGCGGTCGCGCTCGACCTCGCGGTCGCGGAGCCGCCGGGCCGGGTCCACCCGGTCGCGCTATTCGGCTCGGTCGTCGAACCGGTCGACCGGTCGTGGTCGCGCCCGCGGCCGGTCGGCGTCGCGGCCGCGGTCGGCCTCCCGCTCCTCGCCGCGGTCGTCGGGGGCGGGGCCGTGTGGGCCGCCGCCGTCCTCCCCGTTCTCGGCGTCCCGGTCGCCGGCGCGCTCCTCTTCCCGCTCGTCAGCCTCCGGATGCTCCGCGAGGTCACCGCGGAGGTGGTCGCGCTGACCGAGAGCGATCCGGAGGCGGCCCGCGAGTCGATCCGGGCGCTCGTGGGGCGCGACGCGACCGACCTCTCGCCGGCGGCGCTCCGGAGCGCGGCGGTCGAGAGCGCGGCCGAGAACCTCGCCGACGGGTTCGTCGCGCCGCTCGCGGGGTTCGCGGGCGGCGCGACGGTCGGGCTGGCGGTCGCCCCGGCGTCGGCCCTCCCGCTCGCCGCGGGGGTCGCCGGCGCGGCGTGGGTGAAGGCCGTGAACACGCTCGACTCGATGCTCGGCTACCGGTCGAAGCCGGTCGGCCGGGCGAGCGCCCGGCTCGACGACGCCGTCATGTACCTCCCGGCCCGCGCGGCCGCGGCCTGTCTCGCTATCGCGGCCGGGTCGGTCGGGACGCTCTCGCGGGCCCGCTCGTGGGCGCGCGAGCCGGGATCGCCCAACTCCGGGTGGCCGATGGCGACCGCCGCGGCCGCGCTCGACGTGCGGCTGGCGAAGCCGGGTCACTACGCGCTCAATCCGGCCGCCGCGTCGCCGAGCGTCGCCGACGCGGAGCGGGCGGTCCGGCTCGTCGGCGTCGCCGGCGGCGTCGCCGTCGCGGGGGCGACGGGGTGGCTGCTCGCGGTCGGGTGGCTGCTGCCGAGCGACGGCCTCCTCTCCTCCGCGGGGGTGGTCGGATGACCGCGGCCGCGCTCCGGGGCGCGCTCGGCTTCCTCACGCGGGTCCCGGTCGGTCGGAGCGAGGCGGCGTGGGAGGCGTTCTCGGGGGCGCCGTGGACGCTCCCGGTCGTCGGCTACCTCGTCGGCGCGACCGTCTCGCTTCCCCTGCTCGCGCCCGCACCCGCGTCGACGGTCGCGCTGGCGTTCCCCCTCGCCGTCTACGCCGTGACCGGGATCACCCACCTCGACGGGGTCGCCGACCTCGGCGACGCGGCGGTCGTCCACGGCGGTCCCGCGGAGCGCCGAGAGGTCCTGAAAGACTCCGCGCTCGGCGTCGGCGGGACGGTCGCGCTCGTCGCCGTCGTCCTCGGGCTGGCGACCGCCGCGCTCGGGCTGGTCGGGGCGTCCGGGGCACCGGGTGCGGGCGGACCGCTCGTCGCCGCCGGAATCGTCGTCGCCGCCGAGGTGGGCGCGAAGGCCGCGACCGCGGCGCTCGTCTGCGTCGGCGACGCGGCCCACGAGGGGCTCGGGTCCGCGCTCGCGGACGGGGTCGGCCCCGGGGCGGCGCTCCCCGTCCTCGCGCTCGCCGCGCCCGCCGCGCTCCTCGCGTGGCCGCGGGTCCTCCCGGGGGTCGCCGCGCTCCTCGCCGCGCTGGCGACGGCGGCGCTGCTCCGCCGGTGGTCCCGGCGGCGGCTCGGCGGCGTCTCCGGCGACGTGCTGGGCGCGACGAACGAACTCGCGCGGGTCGCCGCGCTGCACGCGGGGGTGATCGCGTGGACGCGCTTCTGATGTGCGGCGGCCGCGGCACCCGCCTCGGCGGCGAGGCGGAGAAGCCCCTGACTCCGGTCGCGGGGCGGCCGATGGTCGACCGGGCGCTCGACGCGCTCGCCGAGAGCCGCGTCGAGGCGGTGCACGCGGTCGTCTCGCCGCACGCGCCGGCGACGCGCGCGCATCTCGCCGACGAGCGCCCGGGACTCCGCGTGATCGACGCGCCGGGCGACGGCTACGTCGCCGACCTGCAGTACGCGATGGAGTCGGTCGGGCCGGACGGAGCGCTCCTCCTGACCGTCGCCGCCGACCTCCCGCTCGTGGACGCCGCGGCCGTGAACGGCGCGATCGACGCCGCCAGAGCCGCCGGCGACGACGACGCGCCGGCGTCGCTCACCGTCTGCGTCCCGGCGTCGCGGAAGCGGGAGCTCGGCGTCAGCGCCGACGCGGCGACCGAGGTCGACGGCCGCGAGGTCGTCCCCGCGGGGATCAACGTCGTCGGGGGGAGCGGCGGGGCCGGAAGCGACGACGAGAGCGCCGACGCCGCCGTCCACGTCACCGAGGACGCGCGGCTCGCCGTCAACGTCAACTACCCGTCGGACGTGCGGGTCGCCGAGCGGCTCCTCGCTGACGGGGAGGCCGACACGTGACCGACGCACCGAGACCGAACTCATGAACCTCGACACCGCAGCCGACCTCGACCGCGCGCCCCACGGGAGCAGCGACGACCCCGACCTGCTGGACTTCTCGGCGAACACCAACCCCGAGGTGCCCGAGGGCGTCGAGGCGGTCTACCGCGAGGCGTTCGCCGACGCCCGGTCGTACCCCGCGGAGCCGCCGGCGGCGTTCCGCGAGGCCGCGGCCGGCTACGTCGGCTGCGACCCCGAGGCCGTGATCCCGGCGCCCGGCGGGCTCGCCGCGATCCGCGCGGCGGTCGCGCTCGCGGTCGACCCGGGCGACACCGCCCTCGTCCCGGCGCCGAGCTTCGGCGAGTACGCCCGCGAAGTCCGGCTGGAGGGCGGCGAACCCGCGTTCGTCTCGGCGGCCGAGGTCCTCGACGCCGACCCGAGCGACCACGCGCTCGCCGTCGTCTGTACCCCGAACAACCCGACCGGGGACGCGTACGACCGCGCGGCGCTGGAGCGGTTCGCGGCGCGGTGCCGCGAGGCCGACACGCTCCTGCTCGTCGACGAGGCGTTCCTCGGGTTCACGGACCGCCCGTCGCTCGCGGGGACGGAGGGGGTCGTCGTCGCCCGGTCGCTGACGAAGCTGTTCGGCCTCCCCGGGATCCGGACCGGGTTCGCGGTCGCGACCGGCGAGGTCGGCGCGGCGCTGTCGAACGCCCGCCGCCCGTGGAACCTGAGCGCCCCGGCGCTCGCGACCGGCGCGTACTGCATGCGGCGGGAGGAGTTTATAATCGAGACCCGCGAGCGCGTCCGCACCGAGCGGGCCCGGATGGGCGAGGCCCTCGCCGAGCGCTACGACGTCTCCCCCTCGGACGCGCCGTTCCTGCTGGTCGATGTGGGGGCGACCGGTCGGTCGGCCGAGGCGGTCGTCGTGACGGCCCGCGAGCGTGGGGTGGCGGTCCGGGACGCGACCACCTTCCGCGGCCTCGACTCGCACGTCAGGGTCGCGGTGCGCCGGCCGGCCGAGAACGACCGGCTGCTGGCGGCGCTGGGCGTCGGCGACGCGGAGACGGCCGACGCGGCGGCGACCGACGACACGGCCGAGGCGGCGGCGGCCGACGACACGGCCGAGGCGGCGGCGACCGACGACACGACGACCGATCCGGAGGGCGACGATGTTTGAGGCGACCGTGCGCGACGGCGTTCTCCGCCTGCGGCGCCCGGGGACGCGCTGGCTCTCGACCGGGTGGAACGGCGGGCGGTCGCGGACGGACGCCGCGTACAACGTCACCGTTCCCGAGGGGTTCGAGCGCACCGACCTCGGCGCGTACCGCGACGAGCGGCTGGCGCGGGCGGGGTTCGAAACCGAGGACGACGCGAGACGGGACGGCGAGAGCGACGCGGGGCGCGACGGCGACCCGCCGACCCTGTTCACCGGCGTCGCGATGGAGCACGCCCGCGCCGCGCGCCGCGGGCCGGTCGTCGCGTACGCGACCGTCGGGCTCTCGAACCCGGCGATGCTCCCGATGGACCCGGAGGGAGAGCCCGGGGACGGCGCTCGGGAGCGCGAGCCCGAGGCGGCGACCGAGGACCGCCCGCGACCCGGCACGGTCAACCTGATCGTCGGGACCACCCGGCGGCTCGCGCCCGGCGCCGCCGCGAACCTCGTCTCCGTCGCGGCCGAGGCGAAGGCGGCGACCCTGCTCGCGACCGCGGGCGTGCCGGGCACGACGAGCGACGCGGTCGCGGTCGCCGACGACCCGAACGGGGAGCCGGCGGCGTTCTCGGGCAGCGCCACGCCGGTCGGCGCGGCGGCCCGCGCCTGCGTCCGGGACGCGGTGCGCGCGAGCCTGCGGTCGCGGTACCCGGACGGCGACCTGCCCGGTCCGGCCGGCGACGCCGAACACGGCGTCGTCGCCGACGAGCGGGCGGAGGTCTTCGACCCATGACACACGACGACACAGACACCGACGGCGACGCGGACGTATCGACCGACGAGGAACCGACCGACGGCGACGAATCGGCGGCCGAGCACCCGGCGTCCCGGACTCCCGGCGGCGGCACGGCCCCCGAACCGGAGCCGATCGAGCCGGCCGCGCCCGAGGAGTTCGGGCTCGTGCAGGCCTGGTGGGGCGACGGGAAGGGGAAGACGACGGCGGCGATGGGGATGGGGTTCCGGGCCGCGGGGCACGGCTACCGCGTCCACATGCTCCAGCTCATGAAGGGGGGCGCGGACAGCGTCGAGGGCGTCAGGGGCGAGTACAACGCGATCGCCGCGATGCCGGGGTTCACATACGAGAACGCCGGCCACTACGGCTGGCACGGACTGCTCGACGGCTCCGCGGACGGCGAGCACGAGGCGAAGGCCGCGGCCGCCTTCGAGCGCGCCGAGGCGCTCGTCGCCGGCGCCGCCGACGCGGACCTGACGGCGCCGCTCCCGCTCGACGGCGACCCCGACGACGGGGTCCACATGCTGATCGTCGACGAGCTGCTGTACGCGGCCGACCGCGGCCTCGTCGACCCTGGGGACGTGGTCGCGCTCGCGGAGTCGAAGCCGGACGGGCTCGAGCTCGTCCTCACCGGGAGCCACGCGGAGCCGGCGTACCTGGACGGCGTCGCCGACCTGATCACGAACGTCCGGAAAGTGGCGCACCCCTTCGACGCGGGACACCGGGCGCGGCGGGGGACGGAGTACTGACGTGACCGCCGACTTCCGACCCGGATGACCGACCCCGACGCCGAGACGGTCCTGATCGCCGGCACGGCGAGCCACGCCGGCAAGAGCACGCTGGCGGCCGGGCTCTGCCGGCACCTCGCGCGGAACGGGGTCTCGGTGGCGCCGTACAAGGCGCAGAACATGAGCAACAACGCCCGGGTCGCCTTGGCGCCGGACGGCGAGTGGGGCGAGATCGGCGTCTCCCAGCACGTGCAGGCCCGGGCCGCCCGGGTCCCGGCGACGACCGACATGAACCCCGTGCTGCTCAAGCCGCGCGGCGACGGCGAGAGCCAGCTGATCGTCGACGGCGAGGCGGTCGGCCACTACGCGGCCGGCGAGTACTACGAGTCGCACTGGGAGGCCGCCCGCGAGGCGGCGGTCGCGGCGCACCGCCGACTGGCGGCCGACCACGACGTGGTCGTCGCGGAGGGGGCGGGCAGCATCGCCGAGATCAACCTCCACGACCGGGACCTCGCGAACGTCGAGTGCGCCCGCTTCGCCGACGCCAGAATCGTGATCGCGGTCGACATCGAGCGCGGCGGCGCCTTCGCGAGCCTCTACGGCACCCTCGAACTCCTGCCGGACGACGTCCGCGAGCGCGTCGTCGGCGCGGTCATCACGAAGTTCCGCGGCGACCCCGCCCTCTTAGAGCCCGGCATCGCCGAGATCGAGGACCGGACGGGCGTCCCGATCGTCGGCGTGGTCCCGCACGACGACCCCGGCCTCCCCGCGGAGGACAGTCTCTCCCTCCCCGATCGGACCGAGGGTCGAGACGGCGGTGAGCCCGGCGTCCTCGGGGCCGACGACGGGGTCGCCGACGGTGACGCGGTCCGGATCGCCGTCCCGCGGCTCCCGCGGATCTCGAACTTCACCGACCTGGAGCCGCTGGCGCGCGAGCCGGGGGTTCGGGTGGCGTACGTCCCGCTCGACGCCTCCCGCGGCGGGACCGGCTCCCCCCTCGACGGCGCCGACGCGGTCGTCCTCCCCGGCTCGAAGAACACCGTCGACGACCTGCTCGCGCTCCGCGACGCCGGCTTCGACGACGCGCTCCGCGGGTTCGCGGGCCCGATCGTCGGCCTCTGCGGCGGCTACCAGCTCCTCGGCGAGCGGCTGACGAACGCCGGGGTCGAGGGGACCGGGGAGCGGACCGAGGTCGAGGGGGTCGGCGTCCTCCCGGTCGAGACGCGCTTCGAGACGGAGAAGCGCGTGGAGCGCGTGACGCGGTCGGTCGAGGGTGTCGGTCCGCTCGCGGGCGCCGCGGGGACCGCGACCGGCTACGAGATCCACATGGGTCGGTCGACGCCGACCGCGTCGGTCGCCTCCCCGGTCCCCTCGACCCCGGCGTTCGTCAGCCGCTCGCCGAGGAGCTGGTAGCCGCCGCAGAGGCCGACGATCGGGCC
>NZ_NHPG01000083.1:0-13001 GCF_002252965.1 Halorubrum sp. Ea1 | reverse complement strand
AGCGCCCCATCGATCGCTCAGGGTTATGACGACGCGGCCGCGTCCTCGCGTGCCACGCCCACCCACGCGAACGCCGTAGCGAAGCGGTTAAGGGCGAACCGCGGGAAGTACGAGCAACTCGCTGGTGCGGACACAGCGGGCACTCGCCGCCGGGGCCTCGTCGACGTCATCAGACCGCGTCTGATGGGCTGACGAGCGGAGCTCGTCAACGCCGTCGACGCTCCCCGGGACGAGACGAAATGTGGCCGCTTCGCGGCTGAATCGCAACCGTCCGCGGACAACATATGGCACGAAGCTTCTACTCGCACATCAAGGAGGCGTGGCGGTCCCCCAAGGAGGGGAAACTGGCAGAGCTGCAGTGGCAGCGAAAACAGCAGTGGCGCGACGAGGGCGCCATCGAGCGCATCGAGCGCCCCACGCGCCTCGACAAGGCCCGTGAGCTCGGCTACAAGGCCAAGCAGGGCGTGATCGTCGCTCGCGTGAGCGTCCGCAAGGGCGGCTCGCGCAAGCAGCGTCACAAGGCCGGTCGCCGCTCGAAGCGACAGGGCGTCAACCGACTCTCGCGCCGCAAGTCGATCCACCGGATCGCCGAGGAGCGCGCCTCGCGGAAGTACCGCAACCTCCGCGTGCTCAACTCCTACTGGGTCGGCGAGGACGGCTCGCAGAAGTGGCACGAAGTGATCCTCGTGGACCCCGCCCACCCCGCGATCGAGAACGACGACGACCTCGGGTGGATCACCTCGGACGACCACCGCGGGCGCGCCTTCCGCGGGCTCACCTCTGCCGGCACGAAGGGCCGCGGCCAGCGCACGCGCGGCAAGGGCACGGAGAAGACCCGTCCGAGCGTCACCGGCAACGACCGTCAGGGCAAGTAAGCCGACCGCGGTCCCGCCGGATTTTCCCCGTTTATCAGCCGCTTAGTGACAACGCCGCCGCGGCTTGCGCAGTTCTCTGCTCGCAGCGCTCGACCGACGAGCGCCGCGGCTCTCCGTGACTGGTTCGTGAAAAAACGAAAACGGGGAAACGCGAGCGTGCGTGTTCGAACGGCGGTACGCGGTCGGAGCGGGTCGCTGGTGGTGTCTTCCTACGGAACCTCGCTTACATCGCACCGCCCATGCCGCCCATGCCGCCCATGCCGCCGGCCGGGGCGCCGCCCTCGTCGTCGTCGCCGCCGGTCGACAGGTCGCCCGCGGAGATGATGTCGTCGATTTTCAGCACGAGGTTCGCGGCCTCCGCGGCGGAGGCGATCGCCTGCTCCTTCGCCTGGGCCGTCTCCACGACGCCGGCCTCGGCGGTGTCCTCGACCTCGCCGGAGAAGACGTTCAGCCCGGCGTGCGCGTCGCCGGCCTCGTGGGCCGCGCGCAGGTCGACGAGGAGGTCGATGGCGTCGAGTCCGGCGTTCTCGGCGAGCACGCGGGGGATGAGCTCCAACGAGTCGGCGAACGCCTCGACCGCGAGCTGCTCGCGGCCGGAGACGGAGTCGGCGTAGTCGCGGAGCCGACGGGCGAGCTCGACCTCGATGGCGCCGCCGCCGGGGAGCGTGCGGCCGTCGGAGACGGTCGTCGCGACCACGTCGATCGCGTCCTCGATGCCGCGCTCGATCTCGTCGACGACGTGTTCGGTCGTGCCGTACAGCAGGAGGGTGACGCCGTGGGCGTCCTCGCCCTCGACGTAGAACAGCCCCTCCTCCTCGTCGCGCTCGATCGAGCCGACCGCGAGGTCCTCCGCGGAGAGCGAGTCGAGGTCGGTGACGATCGGCGCGCCGAGCACGTTCTTGAGGAAGCCCAGGTCGGACTTCTTCGTGCGGCGGATCGCGAGAATGCCCTCCTTCGCGAGGTAGTGCTGGGCGAGGTCGTCGATCCCCTTCTGACAGAAGACGACGTCGGCCCCGCTGTCGACGATCTGGTCGACCTTCTCGCGCAGCTGCTTCTCCTCCTGGTCGAGGAACTTCTGGAGCTGGTCGGGAGAGTCGACGTTGACGGAGGTGTCGACGTCGGCCTCCTCGACCTCGATCGGGTCGTTGAGGAGGAGGACGTCGGCCGACTCGAAGTCGGTCGGCATGTCGTCGTGGACGGGGTCCTTGTCGATCACCGCGCCCGAGAGGAGCTCGGACTCGCCGGCCGCGCGGCCGGTGCGGGTCTCGATGTTGAGGTTCGCCAGGTCGACGACGTGGGAGCCGTCGTCGGCCTCGACGGTGACGCCCTGGATCGCGCGGACGACGAGGTCGGCGAGGGTCTCCTTGTCGAGCTCCGCGCCCTTGCCCGTCATCGACGTCTCGGCGACGTTCTTGAGCGTCTCCGTGTCGTCGGGGTCGACCTGCGTGGCGACCTCGTCGACCTGCTCGCGGGCGTACTCGCTCGCGAGGTTGAAGCCCTTGATGACCGCCGTCGGGTGGATGTCCTGCTCGAGGAGGTCCTCGGCGTTCTTGAGCAGTTCGCCCGCGATCGCGACCGCGCTCGTCGTGCCGTCGCCGGCCTCGTCCTCCTGCGTCTCGGCGACCTCGACGATCATCTCGGCGGTCGGGTTGTCGATGTCCATCGTCTGCAGGATGGTGACGCCGTCGTTCGTGATGGTGACGTCGCCCATCGAGTCGACGAGCATCTTGTCCATCCCTTTCGGTCCGAGCGTCGAGCGTACGGACTCGGCGACGCCGCGCGCCGCGGAGATGTTGTACTCCTGTGCGTCCTTGTCCTTGACGCGCTGGGCGTCGTCGCCCATGATGATCATCGGCTGACCCTGCTGCATTCGCTGGCTCATACAGCGTTTGATTGATTGTGATTCTATATAAACCCGTCGTTGAGGAGCGATCGAGCGGAGCCCGGACCGACGGTCCGCGAACCTCGGAAACCGCATGACTCCGGTTCGCTCTCTCGACATTTATGAGGATAGTTAGCACGGATCTTCACCGGAGCACGACCGCTGAACCCGGCTCGTTTATATGTGTCGTCGCTCGTCGCTCGCCGCGATACCGAGGTACGCGACCGACGACACGCGGCTCTCGGCGTCGGGTCGACCTCTGCAGGAAGCGGCGCGGGCGCGTCAACCGCGGAAGGTAGCGGCGTAGACGCGTCGCTCGCGGAGTTCAGTCACGGATGAAAAGCGGGGGCGGCGTTCGGTCGCGAGCGCTCACCGATCGAACTCGTCCTCGTCGAGGTACTCCGAGTCGACCTCGTCGAGGGACGGTTCCGGCGGTTCCTCGGCGGCGTCCAGCTCGCGTCGGTTGAGGCGGCTCTCCAGCTGTCGGCGCTTGTTCCTCCCTTTCCGCTCGCGACCCGATTTCGTGTCTGGCATCGTCACCCGTGTCAACTATACCCACACATATGAGTCTTTTGTCGAGATACGAGACGGTTCAGCGACGTACGACCGGTCTAGCGACGTCAGAGGACGTTGAGCGACGGAGAGACGAGGACGTTGAGCGACGGAGGGACGAGGACGTTGAGCGACGGAGGGACGAGGACGTTGAGCGACGAAGCGGAGACGGCACGCGTCGCTCGTCGGTTTGCGTCGTCAAGGAACGCCAGGAGAGGGATTTGAACCCCCGATCCCGGAAGGGAACACGCTTTCCAGGCGTGCGCCTTACCACTCGGCCATCCTGGCTCAGTCTGAGGTAATCCGCTGTGACTGTTAAGTCCTTCTCTTCACGCGCTTCGCCCGCAGTCGGTGCTCGGCCGCGTAAGCGATTCCGCCCGACGCGACGGCGACCGCCGCGGCCAACCCGACTATCCCGCCGTATCCGACGGGGAGGTCGCCCGCGACGATCAGGAACCCCTGCGAGAGCACGAGAACGGCGAATCCGCCGACGATACCCCACAGCGCGGCCGATTTTGCTCTGGCGCGCCTCGTCGGCCGTGCGGGGGGCTCCGCCGCGTCTGCTCTCCCTCCGGTCTCGCCGTCCTCGCCGTCCTCGCCGTCCTCGCCGTCCTCGCCGTCCTCGCCGTCCTCGCCGTCCTCGCCGCCCTCGCCGCCCATCTACTCGACGGCGGCGACGGCCTCGATCTCGACGCCGACGCCCTTCGGGAGCGCGCCAGCCTGCACCGCCGACCGCGCCGGCGGCGATTCGTTGAAGTAGCCCGCGTACGCCTCGTTCATCTCGTCGAAGTCGTCGATGTCGTCGAGGAAGACGGTCGTCTTCAGCACGTCCGTCGGCGTCGCGCCCGCCTCGTCGAGCACGGCGACGAGGTTGTCGAGGGCCCGCTCCGTCTGCTCGGCGATCGGCGCGTCGTCGAGCAGGTCGCCGCCGGGCGTCAGCGGTATCTGCCCGGCCGTGAACACGAGCTCGCCGGTCGTCGTCGCTTGGCTGTAGGCTCCGACCGCCTCGGGCGCCGCGTCTGTGTGGACGATCTCCTTCATACGCCCTCCCGTTCGGCGGGCCGCACTAAGAGTACCGGGGACCGGAGCGGACCGCCGCTCGGGACCGGAGCGGATCCCGACGAGATCGGACGGCCCCTCGGGCGGACCGGGACGGGTCACCCCGCGCTCACCGCTGGTCATATATTCCTCGCCTGCTAACACACGACACATGACGGGAGGTAACCTCCTTCCGGTCGCCGCGGTGTTCGTCGCGGTGCTCGCCGCCAACGTCGCGCTCGCGTGGTTCCTCGCGAGACGGGACTGGGAGCCGCCCGGGGCGCTCGGCTCGACCGGCGACTCGTCGCCGTCGGACGCGGACGCCGAGGGCGACGCGGACGGCGCCCTGGCCGCCGGTCCGGAGTTCGCCGCGGGCGCCGACGCCGGCTCGGCGGCGACCGGAGCCGACCCGAACGGCGATCCGCCGCCGCTCGACGTCGACGGGAAGACCGTCGTCTGCCGGCACTGCGGGGCCGAGAACCGCCCCGACTTCCGCTACTGCCGGTGGTGCGTCCGGTCGGGGTTCGCCGCCGACGGCTCGGGCGCCGCGGGCGGCCCGACGATGACCGAGCGCTCGCTGTGAGCGGCGGTCGGATCGACCCCGCTTCGGCCGGCCGCGTCCACGGATCGCGGCGGGAGCGACGCGACCGCTAGTCCGCGTCCACGCGACAGCCGCCCGAGTAGTCGATCCCGTCGATCGTTTCGATACCGTCGTCGCCGCACACCGGACAGTCCGGATTGCGACGATACGGGACGGTCTCGAAGGTCAGGTCCATCGCGTCGTAAAACAGGAGCCGACCGTCGAGCGTCTCCCCGGCGTCGAGGAGGAGCTTGATCGCCTCGGTCGCTTGGATGCAGCCGACCGTGCCGGGAAGCACGCCGAGCACGCCCGTCGCCGCGCAGTCGGGAACCGTTCCGGGCTCGGGCGCCTCGGGGAACAGGCACCGGTAGCAGGGGCCGTCGGGGACGAGGGTCGTCGCCTGCCCCTCGAACTTGTAGATCGCTCCGTGGACGACGGGGAGCCCCTCGATGCGGGCCGCGTCGTTGACGACGTACCGCGTCCGGAAGTTGTCCGCGCAGTCGACGACGAGGTCGTATCCGGCCAAGAGGTCGTGGACGTTCCCCTCGTCGAGGCGCGTCTCGTGCGTCTCCACGTCGATATCGGGATTGAGTCGGTCGACGTACCGCGCCGCGGAGTCGACCTTCGGCTCGCCCACGTCGGCGTCGCCGTGGATCACCTGTCGCTGGAGGTTCGAGCGCTCGACGACGTCGTCGTCGACGACCCCGAGCGTCCCGACGCCCGCGGCCGCGAGGTACTGGACGACGGGCGCGCCGAGCCCGCCCGCCCCGACCACGAGGGCGCGCCCGTCGAGGAGCCGCTTCTGCCCCTCCGGGCCGACCTCGTCCATGATGACGTGCCTGGAGTACCGATCGAGTTGGTCGGCGTCGAGCGAGAGACTCATGGGTCGATATGGACGGTGAGACCGTATAATCGTGTTCCCGGCCCTCCGCGCCGTTCGCGTCCGCAGTCGTCTGCGATTCCGGAGCCCGTCTCCCCGCAGTCGTCGGCGATTCCGGAGCCCGTCTGACGGGCGGACCGTTCGATCACAGTCCGCCGGCGTCGTCGACCTCCTCCGCGGGCGACGTATTCGGATCCGGGTCCCCCGCCTCGATCCGCTCGTAGACCCGTATCCACCAGTCGCTCCCGACTTCGACGAGGTACTCGGTGTAGCGGAACTCGACGCTTCCCGTCCCTCTTCGGGCGCTCTCACCGGCGTTCAAACCGAGGAACGCCAGTTCGATTTCGGCCGCGTCGACCACCTCGTACAACGGCGGGGATTTCAGGCTGCTCGGAGAGACGTTCCCCGCGTCCGCGATCGCGGAGACGATCGCCGTCGTGAGTCCGTCGTCTCGCTCGGGTTCGTGGCGTCGCTCGACGACTTGACGCCAGCGAGCGCCTCCGTCGGGAAGCGGATCGCCATCACCGGTCGCCGCGGGGTCACCGGTCCCCGTCATCCCTGGAACCGCGACCGTGCGCCCGTCGATCGCCGTCGAGAGCGCTCCCCGTCCCTTCGAGTGCCGCCAGGACTCGGTCGGCGTTCTCGGCGGGCGAAATCGTCTCGCTCGCCTCGTCGAACGCGACGACGTTTTCCTCGACCAACTTGGGGACGTGCGCGTGATAGAGGGCGATGTACACCCGCTCTCGTTGTCGCTCGGTGACCGCGCGTTCGGGGACGTCGTTCTCCCACCCGGCGATCTTCGTCGCCAGATCGGTCAGCGACCGCTCCGCGTCTCCGAGAAGCGAATAACAGACGTATCGACGCCGAGCATGAGTTAACACCTCGTAGACGTGATCTGACTCCAGCATCTGCTGGGGAGAGCATACCTCAGTTACCGGATTCTCGAACCCGGTCTCGACTTCGTCAGTCATCGTCTTTCGAAGGCGCACCGAGGTATTAAAATCCTGTGTCAGCTTAATATATAATATCAGTAGAATGTGCGAATACTTCCTCGATTACGGGTTCCAACGGAACCACTGACGCAGCGTTTCCGGTGGACACCCGACGCATCGCCGCCTGTGGGTCCGACTCCGGGGTCCCCGTCCCCGCCGTCGATTCAACAGGGTTCAAGTACTCCTCTGGCAAAGCTTGCGACATGCAGACGCTGCTTTTGAACGCCGACGACGTCGACGAGAACGCTCGCATGGACCGCGTCATCGACGCGGTGCGCGGCGCGTTCACCGCCTACGAGCGCGGGAACGCGAAGATGCCCGCGAAGTCGTACATCGACCTCCCGGAGTACAACGGCGACTTCCGGTCGATGCCGGCCTACCTCGACGTCAGGACCGAGGACACCGACGAGGAGGCCGGCTGGGACGCGGCCGGAATCAAGTGGGTGAACGTCCACACCGACAACCCCGCCGACCACGACCTCCCGACAGTGATGGGGACGATGATCTACTCCGACCCCGAGACGGCGTTCCCGCTGGCGATCCTCGACGGCACGACGCTCACGATGAAGCGAACGGGCGCGGCCGCCGCCGTCGCCACCGACCACCTCGCGGTCCCCGACGCGACCTCGCTCGGGATTGTCGGCGCCGGCGTCCAGTCGTACACCCAACTGGAGGCCATCGCCGAGGTCCGAGACATCCGAGAGGTCGTCGTGAGCGATCTCGACGAGGAGCGCGTCGCTCGCTTCGTCGACGCCTTCGACGACCGGTTCGACGTGCGGGCGGGTTCGATCAGTGAGGCCGGTCACTGCGACGTGCTCTCGACGGTGACGCCCGTCGAGGACCCAGTCGTCGGCGCCGACGACGTCGGCGATCACACCCATATCAACGCGATGGGCGCCGACGCCGCGGGGAAACACGAACTGGCTGACGAGCTCCTGCTGGACGCCACGGTCGTCATCGACGACCACGAGCAGTGCACCCACTCCGGCGAGATCAACGTCCCCTACGCGACGGGGACGCTCACGGACGAGGACATCTACGGCGAGATCGGAGAGATCGTCGTCGGGACCCGCCCCGGTCGGGCGGGGATCGACGCCGGCGGGAGCGCCCCCGGGACGGGCGCCGAGGGCGTCGCGGGCGTCACCGTCTTCGACTCCACCGGCCTCGCGATCCAAGACGTGGCGGCCGCCCGCGTCGTCTACGAGCAGGCCGACGCGGTCGACAACGGCTACCCGTTCGACCTGCTCGGCCTCGCGGAGTAGCCGGGGACGCCCCGACCGCTTTTTACCGCCGCCGCCCCTACCGATCCCGTGCAACTCGTCAGCGTCGCCGCGCTCGCGGAGAACCGGGTGATCGGGAACGACGGCGGCGTCCCGTGGCCGGATCTCCCCGAGGACATCCGCCAGTATCGCGAACGCGTCGCCGGCTCGCCGGTCATTTTAGGTCGACGGACCTTCGATTCCATGCGCGGTGACCTCCCCGGACGCCGACAGATAGTCGTGAGCCGCAGCGTCGACGCGGTGGACGTGCCGACCGCGGTGGTCGCCGACGGCGTCGACGAGGCGATCTCGCTCGCCCGCGAGCTCGTCGGCGAGCGGGCCGGCCTCGGAGCGGCGGACGGCGTCGCCGGCGGAACGGACGCCGCCGTCGCCGGCGAGACGTCGCCCGCCGGAACGGGCCCGGCCGACGACGTTCCGTACGCCGACCCGAACGCCCCCGTCTACGTCCTCGGCGGCGGGGCCATCTACGAGCTGTTCCAGCCGCACGTCGATCGGATGGCCCTCAGCCACATCGACGGCGCCTACGAGGGCGACACTCGGTTCCCCGCGTGGGACGAGACGGAGTGGCGCGTGGCGGACGAGACCGACTACGAGGGGTTCACCCTCCGCGAGTGGGCCCGGCGCCCGGACGCCTCCTGAGCGATACGTCGCCGACCGGCCGAAAAGCGGGCCGCTACTCGTCGCCGACCGGCCGAAAAGAGGGCCGCTACTCGCCGTCGTCGACGCGCTCGGCGAAGCCGAACCGGGGCTTCGCCTCGTCGATGACGACAGTCAGCGTCTCGCCGACCCCGGCGCCGGGGACGAAGACGGAGTACCCCTCGACGTACGCGATCCCGTCGCCCTCGTCGCCGAGCTCCTCGATCGTCACCTCCAGCCGGTCGCCCGCCTCGACGGGAGCGGTGTTGAGCCCCTTGGCGACGAGGTACACCTCCGAGGAGGAGTCCCGGGAGGCGGGCGGTGAGACGGTCCGGAGGTACTCGAACTCCGCGCGGACGTCCTCGCGGAAGGCGTCGAGGTCTTCTCCCTGGAAAGCCTTTACCACGAAGTCGCCGCCGGGCGCGAGCAGCTCCTCGGCCACGTCGAACGCCTGCCGCGCGAGGTGGATCGACCGGGCGTGGTCGAGGGAGTACTCGCCGGTCATGTTCGGCGCCATGTCCGAGAGCACCACGTCCGCGCCGCCCTCGCTGACCGCCTCGCGGAGGTAGTGACGGGTGCGTTCCTCCGTCATGTCGCCGCGGATCGTCTCCACGTCGTGCTCCTCGAGGTCGTCGATGCGCTGGAGGTCGACGCCGACGACGGTCCCCGACTCGCCGACCTCCTCGGCGGCGACCTGGAGCCACCCGCCCGGGGCGGCCCCGAGGTCGACGACGGTGTCGCCGCGCTCGAAGAGGTCCGACTTCTCATCGAGCTGTTTCAGCTTGTAGGAGGCCCGGCTCCGGTACCCCTGCTGTTTCGACCGGTTGTAGTACTCGTCTTTTCCGCTCATACGTCTCCCACCACGGATCGCGGTCGGGCGTTCGTCGAAACCGCGGGCGAATCGGCGTTCATACCCGGAACGAGGAGGTCGACCCGGAAATGGACATCGGATGCGAGCTCTCCCCGATCGGACGCGGGCTCCGGCTACTCGTCCGAGCGCCGTACCCGCGCTATCACTCGTTTGATCCGCGACGCGACCGCGGCCAGCGGTCCCCGCCCCGTCGACTCCGCCGCCGTCGCGGACTCCGACTCGGACTCGCGGTCGGGCTCCGATCGGTTCGCGACGATCGTCTCGTAGTTGTCGATCACCTGCTGTCGCTGTCGGTCCTTCGACTCGACGGTTCGTTCGAGCGCTTCGACCTCCGCTTCGAGCGCCTCCATCTCGGCCCTGAGCGCGTCCACCTGCTCGTCGAGCGCTTCGCGTTCGGCCGCGAGCGCGGCGACGCGGACGCGGTGGTGGTAGCCGGGACGGCGGTCGCTCGCCGAGCCCACCGACGCGGTTACTCGAAGCCGCGGACCGTCCTCGGAGTCCGCCGTCTCGACGTCGGTACCACCGGACGTCTCGGATGAGCCGGATGTAGAGGGCATTCTTGAGTGAGATATGTGTACACATACCACGTAGAAAAAGGTCAGTCAGCCGGGAGTCGGACGCGCCGCTTGCGGGCGGTTCACGACCGGTCGCGCCCGTTCACCGGCACCCGTCCCGCGAGGCGGTCCGAACCCCGGCCCGTGGCGTCGGTAGCGGCGTCGACGGGCCGGACGGCGAATCCGAGTCCCTCGTAGAACCCCCGGAGACCGGGGTCGAACGCCGCGGAGACGACCGAGACACCGGCGTCGCGCTCGGCGCGCCGGACCGCCGCGGCGACGAGCGCGGAGCCGACCCCGCGACCGCGACGCGCCCGCCTGACGGCCACGGCGTCGACGCGGAGTCGCTCCGGTTCGGGTCGCGTCGCGACCAGCGCGCCGACGACCGCGCCCGTCCGTTCGAATCGGGCGACGAGCGCGTCGCCGGCGTCGATCGCGGCGTCGACGACTTCGGGGTCCGTCTCCAGCATGGCGGCGTCGAGCACGCGGAGGACGTCGAGCCGGTCGTCGGGGTCGGCGGGTTCGACCGCGAACCCGCCGGGGGCCGTCGCCGCGGTGTCGCCGGCGCCGTCCGCGTCGTCTGCACCGTCCGCGCCGTCCGCGTCGTCTGCACCGTCCGCGCCGTCTGCGTCGTCTGCACCGTCCGCGCCGTCCGCGTCTCGCTCCCCGCTCACGCGCCGTCGTTCGCCGCGGTCCGGTCCCTCGCGTCGCCGTCCGTCGCGCCTCCCTTTACCAGTCGGAGCAGCCGGACCTCCTCGGCGTCGACGACGCGGTCGCCGGGGACCGGCGAGCCGTCGACGAGGGCCGACGCCTCCTGCGGGTGGTATCCCGCCTCGCGGATGAGGTCCGCGTAGGTCGCGTCGGCGTCGAGGTCGACCTCGCGGGTCCCCTCGCCGACGACATCGACGGCGACGTTCATCGGCGGAGCGCCTCGTCGGTGGTACGCATTCGGTTACCCGTCAAGCCGCTCGCGGAGCAGCCCGTTCACCTGTCCGGGGTCGGCGCTGCCGCCCGTCGCCTGCATCACCTGACCGACGAGGAAGTTGATCGCGCCCTCGTCGCCGTCGTGGTAGTCGGCGACTGCGTCCGGGTTGTCGTCGATCGCGGCGTCGACGGCGGCCTCGACCTCGCCGGAGTCGGCCACGCCGAGCCCCTCGCGCTCGATGACCGTTTCGGGGTCCTCGCCCGCGTCGAGCATCTCGCGTAAGACGACCTCCTCGGCGTTCTTGACGGTGAGCTCCTCGGCGTCGACCAGCTCGATCAGGCGCGTGAACTCGTCGAGCCGGTCCTCGACGTCCGTGATCGCCATCTCTCGGTAGTTGAGCTCGCCGAGCAGGTTGTCGGCGACCCAGGTCGCGGCGAGGTCGGGGTCGAACGACTCGGCGACGTCCTCGAAGAAGTCCGCGACCGCCTTCGTCGAGGTGAGCTTCGAGGCGGACTCGCGGTCGAGCCCGTACTCCTCGCGGAAGCGCTCCCGCCGGGCGTCCGGCAGCTCGGGGATCGGGATCTGCTCCTTCCAGTCCGACACCTCCAGCGCCGGGAGGTCGGCCTCCCGGAAGTAGCGGTAGTCCTTCTCGGCCTCCTTCGAGCGCATCGAGACGGTGACGCCGCGCGACTCGTCCCAGTGGCGCGTCTCCTGTTCGATCTCGCGGCCGCGACGGAGCACGTTCTCCTGTCGGGTGACCTCGTACGCGAGCGCCTGCTCGGCGCCCTTGTGGCTGGAGATGTTCTTCACCTCCGCGCGGTTCACGTCCGCGAGGGCGTCGTCGGTGATCGCCCCGTCGTCGGCGACCCGGTCCGCCGGGACGAGCGAGACGTTGGCGTCGACGCGCAGGCTCCCGTCGCGGGTCGGGTCGAAGACGCCGAGATATTCGAGGACCTCCTCCAGCTTCGCCAGGAACGCTCGGGTCTCCGCCGGCGACCGGAAGTCGGGCTCCGTGACGATCTCCATCAGGGGCGTCCCGGCGCGGTTGTAGTTCACGAGCGTGTGCGTCGCCGACTCGATGGAGCCGCCGGCGTGCTGGAGGCTCCCGGGGTCCTCCTCGAGGTGCGCGCGGGTGATCCCGACGGTCCGCGGTTCGCCGTCGACGCGGACCTCGAGCTCGCCGGACTGGCAGATCGGGGCGTCGTACTGGGTGAGCTGGAAGTTCTTCGGCAGGTCGGGGTAGTAGTAGTTCTTCCGGTGGAACGTCGTCGTCTCGGGGATGTCGGCGTCGATCGCCTTCCCCACCTTCACCGCGGCCTCGACGGCGGCCTCGTTCAGGACTGGCAGCGCGCCCGGGAGCCCGAGGCAGGTCGGGCACGTGCGCGTGTTCGGTTCCTCCTCGTCTCCGGGCTCCGTCGAACAGCCGCAGAAGATCTTCGTGTCGGTCTCGAGCTGGACGTGGACCTCCAGCCCGATCACGACCGTCCGCTCCTCCGTCGCGGCCTGAGTGCTCATTACCGACCCGTTGCGGGCGGGCCACCTAAATCGTGTCGGGACCGATACGTCGTGTATTACCGCCGGAGTTGGGTGGATTCCGGCGTTCGTGGCCCCTTTCTCTCCGTCGTTCCCGTCGGTGGTGCGGAGAACACCTCCAAAGCTCCGGTCGCACGGTTATAAATCGTTGATTACGGACCGACGGAGAACACCTCCAAAGCCCCAGCCGGGAGGCGGGCGCACGCTCGCTGTGCTCCTCACTCGGTCGCTCACTTCGTTCGCTCCCTCGTTGCGGTGCTTGCGTCGCCTGCGCCCGCCTCCCGGCTGCCCCTTTGAGTCCCGCCCGCCTGCACCGCGACCGTACCTCACGCCTCCCCAGCCTCGTCACCGGCGCGTAGCGCCGGTTGCAAGCGAGAGCTTTGCTCTCGCCCTGTCGCTGGCG
>NZ_NHPG01000104.1:0-54992 GCF_002252965.1 Halorubrum sp. Ea1 | reverse complement strand
CCCCGCCGAGAGCGACGCGGCCGGAGCAGACGAGACGAGCGGGTCCGATCCCGCGTCGACTCGCCGAGGCCTCCTCCGCGCCGCGGCGGGTGCGACGGCCGCCGGCGCGGCGAGCACGGCCGGCTGTCTCGGGATCACCACCCCGGCCGACACCGCCGCGCAGTACGGGCTGAGCGGGAACGTCTCGCACTTCGTCGGACCGAGCTGGCTCGCCGAGAACCGGGGGGACGTCGTCGTCCTCGACGCTCGCGACACCGAGCGCTTCCGCGAGGAGNNCGAGTGGCTCGCCGACCGCGTCGGGACGTTCAACGGCGACGGGCCGGGGCTCGTCGACGTGCGCGTCCCGGAGGCGTACCTCGGAGCGCCCGCCGCCGACGCCCTGAATCCCGACAACGACCGCCACGGACATCTCCCCGGGGCGATCGGCGTCCACTGGGTCGGCAACGTCGACGGCCGGCAGATGACGGACCCGGGCGAGCTCGTGCAGCTGTACGAGAACCGGGCGGGGCTCGACCGCTCGGGCACCGTGGTCGTCTACGGCGACGACAACGTCGACCCCACGTCCACGTGGCTGACGCTGCGGGCGATCGGCTTCGAGGACGTGCGGCTGTACGACGGCGGGTTCGGCGAGTGGTCGAACGTCGAGGGGGACCGCGGGCGGTACCCCGTCGAGACCAAGACGAGCGCCGTGATCGAGACGGAGGGGAGCGTCGGCGGCGACGACGGCGGCGGCGACTTCTCCTGTACCGGATGAGCGAGAGCGGCTCAGACGGTCCGCCCGACCGAATCGTCGCGGTCCCCTGCGAGGGCGACGACGCGCTCGCGCTGTTCGCGCTCGCCGACGGCGAGCCCCTCGGCGAGGTCCCGGTCGGCAGCCACCCGGTCCACGCGACGACCCGCGGGGGACGGACGTTCGTCGCGACGATGGGCGAGCGAGCGGTCACGGCGGTCGACGCGGACGGCGCCGTCTCGCGGGTCGAGACGGGCGTGCTCGGCCCCTCGCACTTCGCGACCGCGAACGGGGAGCTGTTCGTCTCCTGTACCGCCGGCGACGCGCTCGCCGTCGTCGACCCCGAGTCGCTGACCCTCGTCGCCCGGATCGGGGTCGGCGCCGAGCCCCACGAGGTCGCCGTCTCTCAGGACGGCGATCGGCTCTACGCCGGCAGCCGCCGGGAGGGCGTCGTCGACGTCGTCGACCCCGCGGCCCGCGAGCGACTCGGCGCCGTCGATGTCGGTCCCGACGCCCGAGTGCAGGGCGTCGCGGTCGGCCCCGAGGGCGACCGCGGCTACGCCGTGGATCAGGCGGGCGCCCGCGTCGTCGCGTTCGATCCGGAGGGAGTCGACGCGCCGGGAGGGGCCGACGCGCCGGGAAGGCCCGACGCGGCGGGAGGCGCCGACGAGCCGGGCGACGCCTCCGACGCTTCCGTCCTCGGCGAGGCCGCGGTCGGCGCCGACCCGTACGACCTCGTCGTCACCGCGGACCGGGTGTTCGTCCCCGGCCGCGGCGACGGCGTCGTCCACGAGTTCGACCGCGACCTCGGGCTCGCGGCGGTCCACGAGGGGTTCGACCGGCCCGTCGACCTGTTCAGGATCGGCGGCGAGCGGTGGGTGCTCGACGCGGCCGCCGACGGCCTCCGTTCGCTTTCGGGCGCGATCGTCGACACCCCGGCGCCGGGGCTCGCCGCGACCCGCGTCGGCGACCGGCTGGTCGTTTCGCACTACGACGACGACCGGGTCTCGCTCGTCGACGTCTCGCGGGGTCCGATATGGACGGCGGAGACGGGCGCGTACCCCTTCGGGTCCGTCGTGGTCTGAGCGCGGTCCGGCGGTCGGGGCCGCGAACCGCCGTCACAGACACCGGGGAACGCTGCCGATGCCCGCGGAGCAATCAGCGGACCGCTCGACCACGCGGTATGAAGGTCGCTTACGTCTTCGCGACGGCCGGACAGACCATCGACTACGTGCTCGGGGACATGATCCTCCCGCAGCTGGAGGCCGACGCGCACGGCGCCGACGTGGTCGGGATGTTCTTTTTCCACGACAACACCTACGCGCTCCGCGGGGGCGACCCGCTGGGGCAGCGGCTCGCCGACGTGGCGGCCGAGCGGGACATCCTCCTCATGCTTTGCGATCAGTGCGCGACCCGCCGCGGGCTCGCCGAGTTCGACCGCACCGACGAGCACGGCCGGGACCGGTACGAGCCGACGAACACGGTCGAGGGCGCGACCGTCGGCTGCTTCCCCGACCTCTACGCGGCGCTCGGCGAGGTCGGCGTCGACCACGTGATCACGCTGTAGGCGAGGGACCGCAGGGCGAGAAGGACGGGTCCGGAAAGACAGGGCGAGAAGGCCGGGCCCGGAAGGACGCGGGCCGAGAAGGTCCGCTAGATCTCGAAGTCGGGCGTGTCGAACGCGCCCTCGTCGGCCTCGACGTCGTAGCCCTCGATCGCGGTGAGCGCGACGTCGAGCGTCGTCTCCGGATCCCACCGTCCCGTGTTGATCGCGAGGTCGTAGATGGAGCGGTCGGAGAGGTCGATCCCGTAGTACGACTTGTACCGCTTCTCCTCTATCACCTCGCGGACCTGCATCTCGGAGGTCATCTCCTCGCGGTCGAGCGTCCGGTCGGCGCGCACCTCGTCGGGCGCGTCGAGCCAGATCCGGACATCGGCGCGGTTGCCGGCGATCCAGCCGGCGAGGCGCGACTCCAGGATGAACGCCTTGTTCGCGGCGCCCCACTTCTCGGCGATCCGGCGGAGCCGGCGGTCGAGCGCGCGGTCGATCTCCTCGGACTCGCCCGTCTTCGCGATGAGCTGCGAGAGGCTCATGTCGCGCTCGGCGGCGATCTCTCGGAACAGCTCCCCCCCGGAGACGTAGCCGCAGTCGAGCGCCTCCGCCAGCGCCTCGACCAGCGTCGTCGCCCCGCAGCCGGGCGGGCCGGAGACGGTGACGAACAGGTTGCGGTCGATCTCCCGCTCCGTCGCCGGCGAGGTTCCACTCATACGTGCGCCGCCACGGACGGATCCCGGATAAACGGGCCGGTTCGCACACCGCGACGAGGGGGCCGCGTCCGGGGCGTCGGCGGAAGCGGTCGGCTCCACCGACACGGCGGCTCTCTTAAAATCGTCAGTGATTGATCGGTTCCGGCTGCTGTATATAGAGGGTGAAGTAAGCACAGAGGCTACATTTGTTCCAGAGAAGTTCGCTTGAACCACCCGCTCAGCGTGCGTGCGGAGTGACTACTCGATTTCTAACTGATCACTTCCGCCACCCTCCTCACCGTCGTTCTCATCCCATTCGAGTTCGAACTCGATACTTCGTTCAGTCATGTTGCCAGCCGGGCCTTCGCGTTCAGCTTTGACTTCGAAGGTCGGTCGGGCCGGGGGATTCAGCGTTACAGACTCGGAGCCTGCTTTCAGGTTGATAGCATCTCCGCTGTCGAGAGTATCTGCGACTTTCCGAAGGTACGATGCGATCTCTTCTCGACTCTGGTCGCTCTCTGATTTGAACAGAACTTCTTCAGGCATACAAGAGAGAGTACACAGCCTGCACCAATAAATGCGCCCGCCAAACCGACCAATCTGATTGAATCGGCAGATATTCTGTGCGAGATACGCGCCTTGTATCTTGCACGTCCGATTCAACGTTTTCGGAAGCTGTCAGAATAAGCGTGCAAGACTCAGAGCGTACAGTCAGCGCGGGGATTGCGTTATTTTCTCCATCTGAATCCTGAATTAGCCGATAGAATTCGCTTACACACTGAGCAGTAGACTCGTGGCTTCACTACCGAGAAGAATGAGTTGTTGATCTACGTCTAAACAAGGTCGGACGATGAGAACATACCTTATTTAAACATGTGATTAAAAATATACTAATCGAATGCCCTCCCCCAAACGTCGTATTCAGATAGGAGCAGCGCTAATCGTAGCCGGCGTCGTTGCGCTTCTATATTCGATAGTCGTCACACAGGAACTCCTCCTTGGCGTGAGCATCGCACTCTCGTTCCTCGTTATTGCTGTGTTCGTATATTATGGAGGTACTGACCGCAAGACACTCACCCGTGTCACAATCGGTGTCACAATCGTCTACGGCGCTGTCTCACTACAACTTCCTCTCGCCATCATCGCCGCCTGCGCTGTCTATCTCTCCGCATGGCTGACTGGGCCGGATAGTCCATTTGACGCACCTGACACGGAGATTTTTCCAGTCAAACAAACAGCTACAGAAGACACCGGTGAGGAACAATAGAGCGTCTGTACTGAGCAATTACTCTCTCCCGTAACTCGGCCTCGGTTCGTACCACATTCGCGCGCTGTATTCAGCAGGACACCGAGAACAGATCACTTGTTGAGAATTTCAACGGAGCCGTAGCGAGGCATTTCAAACTCGGTGAGTGCTGCTCGTTCATATTGGTGTGTAACGCATGGAGACATCGTGCGAAGCCGACTAAGCGGCCAGCTCTAGCGACCAGTAGCGTGAAAAATCGAGGTCGGGAGACTACTGGGTGTCGTCCGCGAACACTGCGCCGAGCGAGTCGTCACCTGCCTGCCCAACCGCGATTGCTGAGACTGCGGCGCCGCCGTCAAGTTCGGTGTCAGGCAGCGAGAGCGCGATGTCGTCGCTTCCGTGCGGGAGGACCTCAAGATCGTAGGAGCCAGCGTCAACAGGAACGTACTCGCTGGCGCTTCGGAATTCGATATTTTCACACAGGGTCGGACCACCGTTAGCGACTCGCACGTCGACGGCGGGAGCGTCCGGTGAGGCGTGGACAAACCGGACGTGAGTTTGGTCGGCTGCGACATCACCGGGGGCGTCGGAAAGTACTGTACACTCGGCTTCAGCGAGCATACCAGTCGCAAGCGCCGAGTACGCGCGGTCTGCCTCAAGTTCGACTGTCAGATCGAGGACTGCCTCGTCGTCGCCATGCGGCGTGACAGCGATCTCGTGGCTTTCAGCTGGCAGCTCGGCGTACTCGCTGATGGTTTCGAATGGCACGTCTTCGAAGGCGATTTCGCCGTCGACGTGGACATCGACGTTCGGTGCGTCCGGACAACAGTGACCAACGCGGACGGATGCGGTTTCTGCCATAGCAATTCCTATTGCTCGCGCCAGAAGTTTCAATCTGTATATGTGAACAAAATGTATTATATATGAGTATGAGCCGTACGGGGGACACCGGAGCACGCAGTTCGTGCTCCCCGAAGCGGCGTTGTATACCGACTTCAGCTACAAAGCTGAAAGCGACCGCAACACCAACTCGGCCAGCGAGCGATGGACCGGGTCCGAGCAGGACATCGGTCAGGGGGCCAGTCGTTTTCGTGTGCGTGAGACCAGAACCGACTCAGGTTATCGAAGACGAAGGGCGCGTCGCGGGCCTGTCTTCTCATCAGACTCATCGGTTTCCTCGCTGTCTCGGCATTGGACTGGAGCTGCCGCGTGGTCGTCCAGCGAGGGTTCATCGGTGTGCTGTTCCGCTCTGGTCGAGATAGTCGTCTGGGTGCTCGACTCGCGCCCTGTAGTCAGCGTAGCCTCTCCAAACCATCAGCGGCCGAGGGCTTCTACAGAGCCGACACAACCGATATCCCTCCGCACGCCCACGTACACGGTAGTGAGCGAACTCACGGATCGCGAGGCGGAGCGGCCCTCAGCGCGAGCGCTCCTCCGGGAGGCGCTCGCCGGGGACAGCGAGGGACGAAGTCCCTCTAGCAGTCGGACGCAGTCCGACGACGGAGAGGTGCGAAGCGCCTCCGGCGACGGCGCCCCGACCGTGGAGTTCGACCCGGAGACGGTGCCGCTCCCGGACGCCGACGTGCTCGACCGGCTCTCGCCCCCGGTCCGCCGCTGGTGGGTGTCGGAGTTCGGCGCGTACGTCGGGGAGAACGGCGGCTTCTTCACCCCGCCGCAGCGCGAGGCGATCCCCCACGTCGACGCCGACCGGAACTGCCTCGTCGCCGCGCCGACTGGCAGCGGGAAGACGCTCGCCTCCTTCACGGCCGTGCTCGACGACCTCTTCGCCCGGGAGCGAGCCGGAGAGCTGGAGAACTCGGTGTACTGCCTGTACGTCTCGCCGCTGAAGTCGCTCGCAAACGACATCAAGCGGAACCTGGAGGTCCCGATCGAGGGGATCGCGGCGGAGACGTGCTCCGGAGACTGGGACGGAGAGGGAGACGGGGACGGGGACGCACACGACCCCGGCGTCCGGCAGGCGATCCGCCACGGCGACACGAGCAAGGCCGACCGGCAGGCCATGCTGGCGGAGACGCCGCACGTGCTCAACACCACGCCGGAGACGCTGGCGATCCTGCTCAACTCCCCGAAGTTCAAGGAGAAGCTCCGGACCGTCGAGTACGTCATCGTCGACGAGATCCACTCGCTGGCGGCGAACAAGCGCGGCACCCACCTCTCCGTCTCGCTGGAGCGGCTGACGGAGCTGGCCGACGGGTCGCCGACCCGCATCGGCTGTTCCGCGACGGTCGAGCCGCTCGACGAGGTCGCCGAGTTCCTCGTCGGCCGCGAGCGCGTCGCCGGCGGGGTCGGCGACGAGTCCGGCCTCGAACCCCGACCGTACGAGCTGGTGGACGCGCGGTTCGTCCGGGAGTTCGACCTGGAGCTTCGCACCCCGGCGGCCGACCTGATACACACCCCCCGGTCGGCCGTCACCGACCGCTTCTACGACGCGCTCCACGAGCTTATCGCCGACCACGAGAACACGCTGGTGTTCACGAACTCCCGCTCCGGCGCGGAACGCACCCTGCAGGAGCTCCGCGAGCGGTACGGTTACGACGAGTCGGACTCGGGCTGTCACCACGGGAGCCTCGGCGAGGGGCAACGCACTCGGATCGAGGAGGGGCTGAAGGCGGGTGACCTGGACGTGGTCACCACGTCGACGAGCCTGGAGCTCGGGATCGACATGCCCCACCTCGACCTGGTCGTGCAGGTGGGCTCGCCGAAGTCGGTCGCGGCGCTGCTCCAGCGCGTCGGCCGCGCGGGCCACAGCCCCGGCGAGACGGTCGAGGGGCGGGTGTTCGCACTGGACCGCGACGAGCTGGTCGAGTGCGCGGCGATGCTCGCCCGCGCCGAGGACGGCTTCGTCGACCGCGTCTTCCTCCCCGAGGGCGCCTACGACGTGGCCGCCCAGCACGTATACGGGATGGCGATAAACCGGATCCGTCCCGACCGCGAGGTCCGCGAGATCCTCCGGCGCGCCCACCCGTACCGCGACTTCGGCGAGGCCGACTACGAGCGGCTGATGCGGTACCTCACAGCGGACTACGAGGGGCTCGCGGACCGCAACGTCTACCCGAAGGTGTGGCGCGACGAGAACGACCCGCCGGGCGGGGAGCACCACCACGAAGAACATCCCGTAGGCGAACTCCTCGTGGGGAAGCGCGGCCGGCTGGCGCGGGTGATCTACATGACGAACGTGGGGACGATCCCGGACTCGTTCAGCTGTCAGGTGCTCACGCGCGACGGGGAGCCGGTCGGGACGCTCGACGAGAGCTACCTCGACACGCTCGATCCGGGCGACGTGTTCGCGCTGGGCGGCGAGCGGTTCGCCTTCCGGTACCGCCGCGGCTCGAAGGTGTACGTCGACCGGACGAGCGAGCGCCCGACCGTCCCCTCGTGGTACTCCGAGCGGCTCCCGCTCTCCTACGACCTCGCGCGCGAGGTGCTCGCGTTCCAAGGCGAGCTGCTCGACCGGCTCCGGGACGGGGGGCCGCCCGCGGTCCGCGCGTGGCTCCGGGAGTTCCCTCTCGACGGGAGCGCGGTCCGCGCGATCACCCGGATGTACGACGAACAGGTCGCGTACGCCGGCGCCGAGAGCGTGCCCACCCCCGGGCGGCTCGTCGTCGAGGAGGAGCTCGACCGCGCCGAGTACAAGCGCCGGTTCTACGTCCACTCGAACTACGGCCGGCGGTTCAACGACGGCCTCTCGCGGCTCGTCGGGGCCCGGGTCGCGAACCGCACGGACGCGAACGTCGCGGTCGCGGTCGCCGACCGCGGCTTCTCGCTCGCGCTCCCGCTGAACCGCAAGGTCGACGTCGCCGGGATCCTCCGGGATCTGTCCCCCGACACCGTCCGCGAGGACCTCCGGGAGGCGGTGCAGGGGACCGACCTCCTCCAGCGCTACTTCCGCATCGACGCGGCCCGCTCGCTGCTCATCCTGAAGCGCTACAAGGGGTACGAGAAGACGGCGGCCGAACAGCAGGTGTCGGCGGAGATGCTGCTCTCGTTCGCGGAGGAGCTCGACGAGTTCGCCGTCACCGAGGAGACGTACCGGGAGCTGTTGGAGGACCGGCTCGACCTCGCCGGCATCCGCGAGGTGCTCGTCGGGGTCGCCGACGGCGACGTCGATGTCGTGCACCACACCGTCGACTCGCCGGCCCCGCTCTCGTTCGGGCTCGCGACGCTCGTCGACTCCGACACGGTGCTCGCCGACGACGAGTCGGCGGTCCTCCGGGAGTTCCACGCCCGCGTCACGGAGTCGATCGAGGACGGCGACGGCGAGTGAGCGTCGACGTCGGAGCGCGCCCGCTCACGGTCGCGGGGGCTCCGAGGGGATCACGTCCGGAAGCCCGTCGAGGATCAGCGTGGTGTAGTGGAGGAACACGGCGAGGGCGACCACCGAAAGAAGCAGGAGGAACAGCAGGATCAGTCGCTCGTCGCTCCGGACGACGGCGCGGGCGTCGCCGGCGATTTCCGAGAGAGATCCGCCGATCGGCATCGCCCGCTCGTACGCGCCCGGTACGGTAAAAGGGTCGCACGACGATAGGCGGACCCGCGTTACACGGCGCGAGCCGGTCGGCGGTCGCCGCCGACTGCCGCCGGTCAGTCGCTCTCGACCGGCGGCGTCCCCGAGCGCGACAGCGGCTCGCCGTCGACCGGCTCGTCGGGGTTGGCGTCGATCGCCGCCTCGCTGAGCCCGAGCTGGGCGTCGACGTCGGCGTCCTCGCGCACGTGGACCGTGCCGCGGTGGATCGCGATCGCGTCGGCGAGGTGGAGCCGGACGGCGTCGAGCAGCACGTCGGCCTCGAGCGGTTGCCCGCGGCGCTTGATCTCGTCGACGCCCGCGCCAGCGGGGACATCGAAGGCGCGCTGGGAGATCACGGGCCCCTGATCGAGGTCCGTCGTCACGTAGTGGGCGGTGACGCCCGCGATGCGGACGCCGGCGTCGTTCGCCTGCCGGTACGCCTCGGCGCCGGGGAACGCCGGGAGCAGCGAGGGGTGGACGTTGATGATCCGCCCCTCGTAGCGGAAGACGACCTCGGGCGAGAGGATGCGCATGTAGCGGGCCAGCGCGATCAGGTCGACGTCATACTCGGCCAGCAGGTCGAGCAGCCGCCCCTCGTCGGTGTTGCCGTTGCCGTCGCCAACGTCGTAGAAGGGCTTGTCGTAGCGCTCCGCGAGCGAGCGGAGGTCGCCGCGGTTGCCGATGACGACCGGTATCTCGGCCTCCTCGCCGTCTTCGGCGAGGTCGCCGTTGGCCTCCGCATCCAGCAGCGCCTCGGGCGCGTGCGTCTCCTTCGTGACGAGCAGCGCGATCCGGCGCGCGTCCCGGTCGCTCGGGAAGCGCACCTGGATGTCGACGCCGAGCTCGCGGCCGAGCTCCGCGAGGGCGCGGCGGAGCTCGCCGCGCGAGGTCTCCATCTCCGAGGCGTCCACGCGGGTCGTCATCCGGAAGACGCCCTCGCGGACCGCCTGGTCCAAGTCCTCGATGTTGATTCCCCGCTCGAACAGCAGGGAGGTGACCCGCGCGATGAGTCCGGTCTTGTCTCCTCCGACGACCGTGATCTCGGTCAGTTCGCGGGTCATGCGACGATCACCTCCGCGGGTTCGAGCGGCTGCATACACTCCGGCCAGAGCGCGGAGGGGTTTTTCCCTTTCGTTCCGCGCGGGGTCTGCCACCGGCATGATCGACCAATATATACCCACGAACATGGATATAAGAGGCGTTCCAAAACGGTTTTTACACACGACTTCGCAGTATCGGGCATGACGGCATACACCGCGACGGTGACGGTCCGGCTGAAGCGGGGCGTCCTCGACCCGGAGGCCGAGACCACCCAGCAGGCGTTGGAACGCCTCGGGTTCGAGCTGTCTGACCTCCGGTCGGCCGACCGCTTCGAGGTGGACCTGGATGCGGCCGACGCCGACGAGGCCGCCGACCGCGCCGATGAGATGGCAGAGCGGCTCCTCGCGAACCCGACCATCCACGACTACGACGTCGCGGTCGCGGAGCGATGACGGTCGCCGTCGTCGAGACGACGCCGCTCGTCACCGGCGCGGTCGTCGCGGCCGCCCACGCGGGGTGGTCGGCGTGACGGTCGCCGTCGTCCAGTTCGGCGGCTCCAACTGCGACCGCGACGCGGTCCGCGCGCTGGAGCACCTCGGAGTCGAGGCCGAGCGCGTCTGGCACGAGGACGGTCTCCCGGCCGACACCGAGGGCATCGTCCTCCCCGGCGGCTTCTCGTACGGCGACTACCTCCGCGCCGGCGCGATGGCCGCCCGCGCCCCGGTCATGACCGAGGTGCGGGAGGCCGCCGCCGACGGCGTCCCCGTGATCGGCGTCTGTAACGGCGCGCAGATCGGCGCGGAGTCCGGGCTCGTCCCCGGCGCGTTCACCACCAACGCCTCCGCGCGCTTCCAGTGCGAACCGGTCCATCTGCGCGTCGAGCGCGCGGACACGCCGTGGACCGCCGCCTACGACGAGGGCGACGTCATCGAGGTCCCGATCGCGCACGGCGAGGGGAGATTCGAGATCGGCGAGGACGCCCACGCCGACCTCGTCGCCGACGACCGCGTCCTCTTCCGCTACTGCGACGTCGACGGGAACGTCACCGACGCGGCCAACCCGAACGGCTCGACCGACAACGTCGCCGGCGTCATCGGCGAGCGGGAGACGGTCGCCGTCCTCATGCCGCATCCCGAGCGCGCCACGCTCCCGGACCTCGGCCGGAGCACGGACGGGGCGGGGATCCTGAAGGCGTTCGCCTGACGAGTCCCGTCGCGACCGGCTCACTTTTTTGCGGTCGGCGACCAACCGCGTCCCATGCAGGCACGTCACATCGACCACGTCAACCTCCGGATCCCCGCGGACGGCGTCGACGACGCGCGGGAGTTCTACGGCGAGCGGCTCGGGTTCGGCATCGAGGACGCGCTGTACGCGGCCGACGAGAAGCCGTTCTTCGACGTGCGGCTGTCGGCGACGGCGGTCGTCCACCTCTGGCCGACCGACGAGTTCGAGCCGACGACGGCGACGAACTACGACCACGTCGCCGTCGTCGTCGAGGAGTCGATCGACGAGATCGAGGCCGAACTGGACGCGGCCGGCGTCGAGATCGAGAAGACGCTCGACGAGCCGCTCGGCGCGACCGGGGAGGCGCCGGCGGTGTACGTCAGAGACCCGTTCGGCTACCGGGTCGAACTGAAGGCGCGGGTGTAAAACCGACAGTATCGACGCTTGTACTTTTAAGAGGACACGCACGCGACGTATCAGGAGGATGGACGAGGAGACGGTGACGAGATATATTGAACGCTCGCGGTCGCTCGTAGAGGAGTCCCCGCAGATGGACGAGCAGAACACCCGGGCGCGGCTGATAGATCCGTTTATAAAAGACGTACTCGGTTGGGACTTCTATTCGACATCGATCGAGATGGAGTACTCGGTCCAGATGGGGTCGACTAAAAAGAAGGTCGACTACGCGCTATTCGCCGACGGATCTCCGGCGGTGTTCGTCGAAGCGAAAGGCTGTGACACGACTATTTCCGAGTCGCACGCTGATCAGCTCCGGAGCTACATGCGCCAAGAGTGGGTCGACTGGGGGCTTCTCACGAACGGAAAGTCATTCCTTGTCTTCCGACTCAAAAAGGACGGGGACAAGCCCGACGTGGAACTGCTTAGGCGCATCGAACTGGCCGATCTCACTGCAAACGACTGGCTGCTTGCGGCATTATCTAAAGAATCGATCCAGTCGGGCGCATCGACGGAGATATACGAGCGTGTCGAACGCCGTCGACAGGCGATTAATGCACTCTCCGACGGAAAATCGGAAATCGCCGAGGCGATCCGTAAAACCGTTATCGACCGCGTCGGCGAAGTTGTTTCACAGCCGGCGGAGTCCCTCTCGAAGACCTTTGTCGATGACCTAATCTCGGAGCTGGAAAGTGATCAAAACGACGGTCGAAACTCCGGTGGGAATTCCACGCAATCGGAAACTGCGTCAGGCGACGGTGAAGAGACCGAGACCGACGATCCGTCCGATACATACGTGGTCAAAATCGCTGATCAAACGGAATCTACCTCGTTCAGCGACGACAGTCAGGCCGACCTCATGGGAACGGTCGTGGACCATCTCATTAGGGAACACGGACTGATCGACGCGTATGCCCCGCTTCCGTACGTTCCGGGAAAGAAAATCGCGATCCTGAACGACGAGCCGACTCATCCGTCGGGCGAAGAGATGCGGTTGTATCGTGCGGTCGGCGGCGGCTATTACGTGTATACATCGCTGAACAAGGGAGACAAGAAACGACACCTCATCGACTTCGCTGACCCGTGCGGTGTCGACATCTCTTTCGACGGCGAGTGGTAGTCCGCCCGGACCCGAACCCGTTCGTCTCCGCGAGCAACCCTCGCCCCCTTGCGGTCGTTTAAGACCCCCGAGCGACAGGGTGAGGTATGAGCGAACAGCAGCCACGATCCGACGAGGGAGAGGCCCCTCGGCGACGCGGAGGCGACGCGGACCGGTTCGCGGGGGAGAAGGACGAGGACCTGCGGAGCAGAGACGTGACGGAGGGCGCCGAGCGCGCCCCCCACCGCTCGATGTTCCGGGCGATGGGGTTCGACGACGAGGACCTCTCCTCGCCGCTCGTCGGCGTGCCGAACCCCGCCGCCGACATCACGCCGTGTAACGTCCACCTCGACGACGTCGCCGACGCGGCGATCGACGGGATCGACGCGGCGGGCGGGATGCCGATCGAGTTCGGAACGATCACCATCTCGGACGCCATCTCGATGGGGACGGAGGGGATGAAGGCGAGCCTGATCTCCCGCGAGGTCATCGCCGACTCGGTCGAGCTCGTCTCGTTCGGCGAGCGCGTGGACGCGCTGGTGACCGTCGCCGGCTGCGACAAGAACCTCCCCGGCATGCTGATGGCGTCGATCCGCACGGACCTCCCCTCCGTGTTCCTCTACGGCGGCTCGATCATGCCCGGCGAACACGAGGGGCGCGACGTCACCATCGTCCAGGTGTTCGAGGGCGTCGGCGCCTACGCCGAGGGCGACATGAGCGGCGAGGAGCTCGACGAGCTGGAGCGCCACGCCTGCCCCGGCGCGGGCTCGTGCGGCGGGATGTTCACCGCCAACACGATGGCCTCCATCTCCGAGGCGCTCGGGATGGCGCCGCTCGGCTCGGCCTCCGCGCCCGCCGAGGACAAAGAGCGCTACGAGGTCGCGGAGCGGGCCGGCGAGCTGGTCTTGGACTGCATCGAGAACGACCGCCGCCCCTCCGACGTCCTCTCGCGGGAGTCGTTCGAGAACGCGATCGCTCTCCAGACCGCCATCGGCGGTTCGACGAACGGCGTCCTCCACCTGCTCGCGCTGGCCGCCGAGGCCGACGTCGACCTCTCGATCGAGGACTTCGACGAGATCTCGCGGCGCACGCCGAAGATCGCCGACCTCCAGCCCGGCGGGAGCCGCGTGATGAACGACCTCCACGAGGTCGGCGGCGTGCCGGTCGTGCTCCGCCGCCTCCTGGAGGCCGATCTGCTCCACGGCGACGCGATGACCGTCACCGGCCGCACCCTCGCCGAGGAGATCGCGGAACTAGAGGAGAGCGGCGCGCTCCCCGACGACTCGGAGATCGAGGCCGACTTCCTCTACACCGTGGACGAGCCGAAGGAGGAGGAGGGCGCGATCAAGATCCTCAAGGGGAACCTCGCGCCCGAGGGCTCCGTGCTGAAGGTGACCGGCGACGACGAGTTCTACCACGAGGGGCCCGCCCGCGTGTTCGAGCACGAGGAGGACGCGATGGAGTACGTCCAGTCGGGCGCGGTCGACTCCGGCGACGTGATCGTGATCCGCAACGAGGGGCCGACCGGCGGGCCGGGGATGCGCGAGATGCTCGGCGTCACCGCCGCCGTCGTCGGCGCGGGCCACGAGGACGACGTGGCGCTCCTCACCGACGGGCGCTTCTCCGGCGCGACGCGGGGCCCGATGATCGGCCACGTCGCCCCCGAGGCGGCCGACGGCGGCCCGATCGGCCTCATCGAGGACGGCGACCACGTCACCGTCGACATCCCCGAGCGCGACCTCAGCGTCGACCTCTCCGACGAGGAGTTCGAGGAGCGCCGCGAGGCGTGGGAGGCGCCCGCGCCGCAGTACGAGGGCGGTATCCTCGCGAAGTACGCTCGCGACTTCGCCTCGGCGGCCGACGGCGCGGTGACGAACCCGCGGCTGACGCGGGACCGTTAGGTAACCGGAGTTCGTTTGAAATAGAGGGCGAGGAAAGACCTGAGGCGCGCGGCCGTGAGAGCGGCGAGACCGGACGATTCGCCGCCGTCTACTCCCGTTTTCCCCCGTCAGTGTGCGCGGTCCGGACCGACTCGGCGCGCCAGACGTTGCTGCGGCGACCGGCGCGCGACAGCTCCATCTTGACGACCGAGCCGACCGGCAGGTCGGCCACCTCCTCGCGGGCGTCGTCGTCGGCGTAGTCGACGACGTGGTACGTCTCGTTGCGCGGATGTGCACGAACCGTGGTGCATTCGTGATCGTTCTGTTCGGAAATTACAGTGAAGGTGTCGTAGTTCGACATCTTAACCCGTTATTCTTGGACATACTACTTTAATTCTCCGTATATTCACTACGGTCGTCAATCAGGTGGTAAAACGGATATAAGGTGTATAACGCCGCTGGCGACGCGGGGAACGGAGCGGTCGGCGGTCGTCTCGGACCAGCACGCATATTTCCGCCCGCCGCCGACCCCGACGCATGGAATCCAGTCGGGAGGACGAGGAGCCGGTCGGCGTGGCGCTGTTCGTCGACGGGCCGAACGTGTTGCGCGAGGAGTTCGACGTCGACCTCGACGACGTCCGACGGGCGGCCGAGGCCGAGGGGCCGCTCGTGACGACGCGGCTCTACCTCGACGAGCACGCGACCCCGGGGCTGATACAGGCCGCGGAGGCGCGCGGGTTCGAGGTCGTGATCACGAGCGGCGACGTCGACGTGAAGCTCGCGGTCGACGCCGCCCAGTTCGCGGCCGAGAACCGGATGTCCGTCCTCGCGATCGCCTCCCGCGACACCGACTTCAAGCCCGTCGTCGAGACGGCGAACGGCTACGGGATCCGGACCCTCGCCATCGCGCCCGGCGAGTTCGGGCGGTCCGACGCCCTGCGGAACGCCGCGACCGGGTCCGTGACGCTCGACGAGGTCGGCGCGGACGACGGGGAGGCCGGCTCGGACGGCGGCGAGCCCGGCGAACCGAACGCGGTCGAGGGGGACGCGGCGATCGGGTCGGACGCGGCCGCGGACTCCCAACCCGAGTAACGTCCGGCACCGAGCTACCGCCGCCCGCCGCCGCGTCCGCGACCCGCCCACCCGATCAGCACCGCGCCGAAGCCGCCCGCGATCGCCGCGGCGCCGCCGATACCGACGGCGGTCGGGAGGAGCCCGAGGCGGGCGATCGCGGCGTCGACGCCGACCCGGAACCAGCCGAGGTTCGGGACCGACACCAGCGCCTTGGCGGAGATCCACTCCTCCCGGACGACCGGGGCGATCCCCGCGCTCTGGTCGTACTCGCCGTTCGCGTCGCCGAAGGTGATGTAGCCGTCGTAGGGCGCGGGACAGCTCGCCAGGTCTGCGCAGTCGCCGTCGAGCAGCGCGGGGTCAGCGCGGTCGGTCCAGTCCTCGCCCGCGCTGACCCGGAACGCGAGCCGGTGGAGGATCGGCCGCGTCTCCCCGTCCGGGGGGTCGAACACCACCACGTCTCCCGCGCCCCCGAGCCGCGCGGGCGCGTCGGGCTCGGCGTGTCCGACCAGCCCGCGCCAGGGGAACCGCTCCGTCGCGGTGACGACCACGAGGTCGCCGCGTTCGACGGTCGGCTCCATGCTCCCGCTCTCGACGGCGACGAACGGGGGCCACACGCCCGCGGCCGCCGCGACGACGAGCGCCACGAGCAGGACCGCCGCGGCGGGCGCGAGGAGTTCGGAGACGTTCCGCTTCACGCGAGTCAGGGAGTGGGGAAGCGGCTTGAGCCTGTCGGCGCCCCCGCCCCTTCCGGCGGCGGTCGGGCGCCGAGACCCTGCGACTCCGGGCGCCGAGACCGCCCCGATGGCAAGACCTTAGGCGCGTCCCGGCGACCGTTCGGCCATGACCGATCGGCTTCCACCCCTCCACGAGACCCACGAGGCGCGCGGCGCGAAGTTCACCGACTTCGGCGGCTGGCAGATGCCGGTCGAGTTCGGGTCGATCCGCGAGGAGCACGCCGCGGTCAGAGAGTCCGTCGGCGTCTTCGACGTCTCGCACATGAGCGAGGTCGAGGTGTCCGGCCCGGACGCGACGGCGCTGATGAACCGCCTGACGACCAACGACGCGGCGGCGCTCGACCCGGGCGACTCGCAGTACGCGGCGATCACGGACGAGGAGGGGGTCATGCTCGACGACACCGTCGTCTACCGGCTCCCTGACGGGATCGAGGCCGGGACGGGCGCCGACGCGCTGGCCGGCATGGACCGCGACCTCGACGCCGCCGCCGGCGACCCCGCGTACCTCTTCGTCCCGAACGCGGGCCACGACGACCAGATGACCGACCGGTGGACGGAGTACCGCGACGAGGCGGGGCTCGACGCGACCGTCGCGAACGTCACCGACGACTGGGCGATGCTCGCGGTGCAGGGCCCGGACGCGGCCGACGCGGTCGACGACGCGACCCCCGCCGACCGCGTGGTCGGCCTCCCGAAGTTCGAGGCGACGGTCGCCGCGGTCGCGGGCGCCGACAGCTGGGTCGCCCGAACCGGATACACCGGGGAGGACGGGTTCGAAATACTGTGTCCGACCGACGCGGTCGAAGGCGTCTGGTCGGCGTTCGCCGGCGAAGGCGGAGCCGAGCCGGCCGCACAGCCGTGCGGGCTCGGCGCGCGAGACACCCTCCGGACGGAGATGGGCTACCTCCTCTCCGGGCAGGACTTCGACCCCGACGACGAGCCCCGAACCCCCTACGAGGCGCGGATCGGGTTCGTCGTGAAGCTGGACACGGAGTTCGTCGGCCGCGACGCGCTCGAGCGACAGAAGGCGGAGGGGGTCGACGAGCGGTTCGTCGGCGTCCGCCTCCTGGAGCGCGGCGTCCCCCGCGGGGGCTACGCGGTGACCGACGGCGACCTCACTCGGATTGGACACCTCACCTCCGGGACCATGAGCCCGACGCTCGACGAGCCGATCGGCCTCGGCTACCTCCACGAGAGCTACGTCGAGCCGGGGGCCGAGGTGAGCGTCGTCGTGCGCGGCGACGAGAAGCGCGCCGAGATCGTGATCCCGCCGTTCCTCGACCGGTAGCCGTCCGGCTACTCGCGGTCACCCGTCGGCGTCGCCGCCCTCGCCGCCGAACTCCTCCGCGTACACCCGCTGTATCACCATGTAGAGTCGCCAGTGGTCGACGCCGAGCCGGTCCGCCAGCGTCCGGGCCGCGTCGAGGTAGCGGTCGTACGCCGCCGGCGTCATCGGGTCCGGATACGCCGGGTCGAGGTCGGTGAGCGCCGCGACGACTCGCCACTCGCGGTCGCCGACGACGAGGAACCGGTCCGGGTCGAGGAACCAGAGCAGCGCGGAAGCGATCGCGACGTCGACGCCGGGCAGGTCCGCGAGCGCGTCGAGGGCGCGGTGGTGGGCGGGCGCTCGCGGGTCGCCGTCGCCGCCCTCCTCGGGGGCCGCCTCGTCGAGCGCGTCGATCGCGTCCCACATCGCCCCGCGGAGCTCGCTCGGGTCCGCGTCCTCGACGGCCCCCTCGACCGCCCGACGCTCTTCCTGGTCGATCGCGTCGACGCGGCGCCGGAAGTACCAGCGGACGACCCACTCGACGTCCCGCCTGCCGTAGTCGCCGGCGCGGAACGCGTCCGGGAGCGTCTCGATCGACTCCGCCTCGACCGGGTGGAAGGGGGCGGTCTCGCGGTACGTCTCGACGTGCTCGTCCACGCGCGTCTCGACGTCGGCGAGTGTCGCGTCCATACCGGCCGAACGCCGGCCGTCGACAAAACGGTTCGGCGGGCGTTGGCGGCGAGCGTCCGGAATGCGAGCGTGCAGCGAGGGGGCGTTGGGAGCGGGCGTCCGGAGTCCGAGTCGGCCTTCGCGGGCGCGCCGCCCCCGCTCACGACGCATCACACTGTTGAAACGACCGATACACTGATGCAGGAGGCATCACAAATCGTGATATATGACTGCACGTCAGGGTGAGTACCATGTCGACTGAGGGAGACGAGGCGGTGAAAACGATCTGCCCGTACTGCGGCGTCGGGTGCGGGATCAAGGTGAACCAAGGCGACGACCCCGGCGACGTAAACTTCATGCCGTGGGGCGAGGCCCCGGTCAACGAGGGGCGCGTCTGCATCAAGGGCGGCGCGGCGACGCAGGTCGTCGACCACGAGGACCGTCTCACGGAGCCGCTCATAAAGGAGGACGGCGAGTTCCGCGAGGCGACGTGGGAGGAGGCGTACGACCGGATCGTCTCGGAGATGGAGCGTATCCGGGACGACTACGACCCCGACGCGATGGGCTTCTTCGGGTCCTCGAAGACGATGAACGAGGAGAACTACCTCCTCCAGAAGCTCGCGCGCCGGTACGGCACCAACAACGTCGACAACTGCACGCGGATGTGCCACGCCTCGACGGTGTGGGCGCTCCGGACCAGCCTCGGCGCGGGTGCGATGACGAACAGCATGGAGGACCTCGAGGAGGCGGCCGACGTGTTCTGGATCCAGGGGGCGAACCCGGGCGAGCAGCACCCGATCGCCAACAGCCAGTACTTCCGGCAGGCCGTCCTGGAGGGCGCGACCGTCATCCAGGTCGACCCCCACGCGAACAAGACGACCCGGTCGTTCGAGATCGACGAGACCGACCGGCACATGCACCTCCAGTTGAACCCGGGAGCCGACATTCCTCTGCTCAACGTCGTTCTGAAGACGATCCTCGAACGCCACGAGGAAGAGCCCGACGCGGGCTGGATCGACGAGGAGTTCGTCGAGGAGCGCACCGAGGGGTTCGAGCACTTGAAAGAGACGCTCGCGGACTTCGACAAGGAGGCGGCCGCCGAGGAGGCGGGCGTCCCCCTCGAGGACATCGAGCTCGCCGCGGAGAAGTACGCGATGGCGAACAACGCCGCCATCTTCACCGGGATGGGGATGAGCCAGCACACCTGCGGCGTCGACAACGTGCAGAACGAGATCAACCTCGCGCTGATCACGGGGAACCTCGGCCGGCCCGGCACCGGCGTCAACCCGCTCCGCGGCCAGAACAACGTCCAGGGCACGTGTGACGTCGGTGCGATGCCGAACGTCCTACCGGGCTACCAGCTCGTCGACGACGACGAGGCCCGGAAGAGCGTCGAGGACGTTTGGGGCTTCGAGGTGCCCGACGAACCCGGGCTCACGAACGTCGAGATCTCCCACGAGGCGGGCCACTCCGTCCACGGCCTGTACGTCATGGGCGAGAACCCCGTCATGAGCGAACCCGACGGCAACGAGGTCGAAGAGCGGCTGAAGTCGCTGGAGTTCATGGTGGCCCAAGACATCTTCATGACCGAGACCGCGAAGTTCGCCGACGTCGTCCTGCCGGCGACGACGTGGGCAGAGCGCGGTGGCACAGTCACCAACACCGACCGCCGCGTCCAACGGATGCGCGGCGTCGACACGGTCCACGAGAACACGAAGCACGACCTCGACATCCTGATGGAGGTCGGGAGCCGCCTCTTCAGCGAGGACGAGTTCCGCTTCGAGGACGCCGAGGCCGTCTTCGAGGAGCTCCGCCGGGTGTGTCCGAGCTACCACGGGATGACCTACGACGCGCTCGGCGAGGAAGGGATCCAGTGGCCCTGCTACGAGGAGGGCGACGAGGGCGATCAGTACCTCTACGAGGACTCCTTCGACACGGAGAACGGCCTCGGTCAGATCGAGGGCGTCCGCCACCAGCCGCCGGCCGAGGTGCCGGACGAGGAGTACCCGCTGATCCTCACCACCGCGCGACTCGAGGAACACTACAACACGGGGACGATGAGCCGGCGCTCGCCGACGCTGTCGCGTCAGCACCCGGAGAACTTCGTCGACGTCCACCCGAACGACGCCGCGGAGTACGGCATCGAGGACGGCGACGTGGTCACGCTCCGCTCCCGTCGCGGCGAGATCGAGGTGAAGGCGCAGGTGACCGAGGACATCAAGGAGGGCGTCGTCTGGACGACGCCGCACTTCGCCGCCGCCTCGGCGAACCGCCTCACGAACGACGTGCTGGACGACCGCGCGAAGATTCCGGAGTACAAGGCCGCGGCGGCGGACATCGCGGTTACCGTGACAGACGGCGGAGAGTCCGCGGACGACGCGGAGCCCGCGGACGACTGACGGGACGGACCGCTCCCGTCCGCACCGGGACCGTCGCTTCCGGCCCGCCGTCGCCTCGCCCGGAGCGGTTACCCGTCGATCGCCCGCTTCGTCTTCTCGACGACCTCGACGTCCGCGATCCGCGTGTCGGGGTAGCCGCCGTCCGCGTCCTTCTCGGCGGCCTTCACCATGTCCCAGACCGTGTTGAGCCCGGTGGTGACGCCCTCCAGCGCCTCCATCTCACAGCCGGTCTTGCCGGTCGTCTCCACCGCGACGGTCAGCTCGATCCGGTCGTCGCCGACCGCGAAGTCGGTGTCGACGTTCGTGATCGGGATCTGGTGACACATCGGGATCGTCTCCCACGTGTGTTTGACGGCCTGCACGGCGCCGATCCGAGCTGTCGCGAGCACGTCTCCCTTCCCGACCTCGTCGGCCTCGACGGCCGCGATCGTCGAGGGCGTCAGTCGGATCTCGCCGCGCGCGACCGCGAGGCGGCTCGTGTCCGGCTTCGCGCCGACGTCGACCATCCGGACCTCGCCGGAGTCGTCGGTGTGGGTCAGCTCGTCGGCGGCTCCGTCGGCGGGCTCGCGCTCGTCACTCATCACGCATCGCCTCGGGAAGCCGGTCGGGTAAGTCCGTCGCCACGAGGCCGTTCCCGCGGGCGGCGGCCGCGGCGTCGCCGGCCCGCCCGTTGACGTACGCCCCGATCGCGGCCGCCCGGAACGGGTCGGTGACGGCCGCCAGCGCGCCGACGGTCCCGGCGAGCACGTCGCCCGTTCCGCCGACCGTCATGCCCGGGTTCCCCGTCCGGTTCAGTCGCACGGCGTCGCCGTCGCCGTCGCTGATCACGTCGACCGCGCCCTTCACGAGCAAGGTGTGACCGAGGTCGGCGGCGAACGCCCGAACGAGCGCCGCGCGCTCGTCGGGGTCGGCCGCGGTCTCGCCGCCCATCCCGACGAGTTCGCCCTGATGGGGCGTACAGACCAGCGTCGCGTCGGTGTCGACCTCGGGGACCGCGCGGAGCGCGTCGGCGTCGACCACGGCCCGGCCGTCGTAGCCGGCGAGGAACTCGCGGACGAACTCCAGCGTGGCGTCGTCGTCGCCCAGTCCCGGCCCGAACACGACGACGTCGTTGTCGGCCGCCAACTCCGCGACGCGGTCGACGTGGGCCGGGCCGAGCCGGCCGCCCGGGAGCCCGCGGACGATCAGGTCGGCCGAGTACCCCTGCACCTCCCGCGCGACGGTCTCCGGGCAGGCGACGCGCACGAGGTCGGCGCCGGCCCGGAGCGCGGCCCGCGCGGCCAGCGACGGCGCGCCGGTGTAGGGGCCGCCGCCGACGACGAGCACCTCGCCGTTCTCCCCTTTGTGCGAGTCCGGGTCGCGACCGAGCGCGAGCAGGTCGCCGGGCCCGGTGTACCGCTCCGCGGCCGCCGGGATCCCGATGTCCGCGACCGTCACCGCGGCGTCGAGCGCGCCGAGCCCCGGCTTCTCGTCGTGGAAGGTGACGACGCGGTCGGCCTCGACGCGACGGCCGGCGTCGGCCCGGCCGTCCGAACCGCCACCGGCTCCCGTCGGTTCGCCCGTGTCGGCGTCGATCCCGGAGGGGACGTCGACGGCGACGACCGTCGCGTCGCTCTCGTTCGCCAGCCGCGCCGCCGTCCGCTCGGGCTCCCGGAGCGCGCCCGTGACCCCCGTTCCGAGCATCGCGTCGACGACGACGTCGGGGTCGCCGAGCGACAGGTCCGCCGAGTCGGTGACGGTCTCGGTCGGGATCTCGGCCGCGTCGAGCGCCGCCCAGTTCTCCCGCGCGATGTCGCTGCGGATCGATTCCGGCCGGCCGAGCAGGTGCACCGTCGCGTCGTACGCGGAGAGGAACCGCGCGGCGACGAACGCGTCGCCCCCGTTGTTCCCGCGCCCGCACAGCAGCGCGACCTCGGCGCCCGAGTCGGCGACGGCCCGGACCTCGCGAGCGACCGCGTTGCCCGACGACTCCATCAGCTGCTTGCGCGGCACGCCGAGGGCGGCGGCGTTGGCGTCGACCGCGGCCATGCGTTCCGTCGATATCATGCCTCTGGATCCGCGCCCCGTCGGATTAAGCGTGGGGTCGCGGCGAGGTAGCGGCGAGCGGGCGGCGAGGGGGGTGGCAAGGGACGGCCGCAGGCCGGCCCCGGCGACTCGGTCGCGCTCGGAATGAAAATGTTGAAGCTTTTCGGTGGGGAATCCGGGAGACAGAACCCGTGCGACCCGCTGCACATCCAGACGCGCCGACGCGGCCCGACCGGCTCCCGTCCGCCGCGGACGCGGCGGTCGGCGGATCGGCTCGTCAGAACGTCGTCCGCACCCCTCCGCAGAGCGGTCTCCGGCGGACGACACGCGAACGACGGACCCTCGTATGAACATCGGATTCTTCACAGACAGCTACTTTCCCGGCGTCGACGGCGTCACCTACACGATCCGCGCGTGGCGGGATCGCCTGGAGGACCGGGGCCACGACGTGTTCGTCGTCTACCCGGCGAGCAGCCACGAGCCGGACGAGCGGGAGATCCCCGTGCGGTCGCTGCCGAACCCCTTCTACCGCCAGTACCGGGTTCCCGTCTACCGCCGGCTCTCCACGCTTCCCGACCTCGACGTGGTCCACTGCCACGGTCCCGCGTCGACCGGACTGATGGGACGCCGGTACGCGAAGAAGCGCGGCGTGAAGTCGGTGTACACCCACCACACGCCGGTCGAGGACTACTTCGTTCAGGGGCTGAAGCTGGAGTCGCTCTCCGACGTCGCCGGGCGCCTGTACGTCGCCTACGAGAACCGGTTTCTCAGCTCGTTCGACTGCGTCACCGCGTCGACGTCGCGGATCCGGCGGGACGTGGCCCCGCGAAAGCTCCCCGTCGGTATCGAGATGGAGACGTTCCGCCCCGTCGAGGACTCGCGGTTCGAGCGCGACGGGCCGACCGTCGGCTACAGCGGCCGGATGACCCGCAACAAGAACGTCGACGAGATACTGCGACTGGCCGAGCGGATGCCGGACGTGCGCTTCGAACTCGTCGGAGAGGGGCCCGCGCGTGACGCCCTCGAACGCGACGCCCCGGACAACGCCCGGTTCCGAGACTTCCTCCCGCGGGAGGATCTGCCGGCGTTCTACTCCGCGCTCGACGTCTTCGCCACCGCCTCGACCTGCGACACTCTCGGTCTCTCGACGCTGGAGGCGAACGCCTGCGGGACGCCGGTCGCCGCGGCCGACGTCTCCCCGTTCGACGAGACCATCGGCGAGGCCAACGGCGCCCGCTTCGCGTACGGCGACCGCGACGACATGGAGCGCGCGGTCAGGGACTGTCTCGACGGCGATCGGCGGACTCGGGAGGCGGTCGAGGGGTTCTCCGTGACGCGCACGATAGACGAGCTCGAGTCCATCTACGGGGTGTCCTCGTAGATGGGGGCGGACAACGTCGACGTCTTCCAGCGCCTGGTGTTCAGCGTTCCGCCGCTGAAGGTACAGATACCGGCGCTCGTCGGGCTCAGCGGCGTGTACAGCCTCCTCGCCTTCGTCGCGTTCTCGATGTTCACGCCGCTCTCCCCGGCGCCGTCCAGCGTCCTGCCGGTCGCGGTCCTCCTCTTCCTGCTCCCCTTCCTGTTCGCCGGGGAGCTGTTCCACCGGCTGCTGCCTAGCTACCCCCGGTCGTGGAGCTTCTTTCTCGCCGCCGTCAACCAGTTCGTCCTGTTCGTCTACTCGCTGGTGCTCTCCGGCGCCAACGACGTCGGGAACGTCTGGAGTATCGTCTGGCTCCTCTTCATCACGATCTACCTGATCAACATCCTCGCGCTCGTCGTCTCGACGGGGATCGACCGCTACAAGCGGATCCTCCTCGTGTCGCTCGCGGAGCCGGCGGCGCTGATCGCGGCCTTCTACGCGTTCGCGGGCGGCGACCTCGGCTTCTCGACGTACCGTCACGTGTTCGCGTTCGCGTCGCTTTTGATCGCGGCCGCGTTCCTCGTGTCGGTGCTCGCCCTCGTCGACTACCTCATCCGGAGCAACACGGACGTCTCCGCGTTCGCGCTAACGTCCGGGATCCTCCGCAACGACCGGGAGTCGTTGGACCTCGGCGTCGAGGCCGAGCCCGTCGTGGAGACCCTCGCGATCGACAACGGGCGACGGCTGACGCTCGCCGCCCCGTGGGTCCACCCCGGGCCGCTGGGCGGGTTCGGGGGCGGTCAGCTCAGCGGGAACGTCATCGAGGCGCTGAACGAGGGCGAGAGCCACGGCTTCTTCCTCCACGTCCCGTGCACGCACAAGGAGGACCTCTCGAACCCGACCGACGCCCGGAAGATCCTCGACGCCGTCGCCGATCCCGACGGCGTCGGTCGCGCCTCCAGGCTCGTCCACGAGGACTACGGCGAGATCGAGTTCTACGGGCGACGGATCGGCGACAAGCAGGTCGTCTACCTCCACAGCGAGGGGATCGACGACTACGACACCGGGGTGTTCATGCGGGACGTCGACGAGTCCGAGGTGCTCTTGGTCGACCTCCACAAGCACGACATCCAGGACGGACCGACGAAGGAGGTGCAGTACGGCTCCAGCGAGGCCGACCGACTGAAAGACCGCTTCGACGACTTCCGCGAACGGCTCGCCGAGGAGTCGCTCCACGGCTACGCCGCCGGGTTCGCGGTCGAGCGCACCGATCAGGACATGATCGCGGTGGTCGAGACCGTCGACGGCCAGGACGTGCTGACGATCGGGATCGACACGAACGGCGTCACGCCGGACATCCGCGAGATGGAGGACCGCTACGGGGAGGCGTTCGACGAGGTCCTCGTGTTCTCGACGGACACCCACGCCTCGATCTACGAGCTCGCGAACATGAAACAGTCCAACGTCGACGCCCTCGAAGCGGCGATCGAGCGCGCACTCGACGACGTCTCGCCGGCGACGGTCGGGCTGGAGAGCCGGAAGACGGACCCCCTCAAGCTCCTCAAGAACGACTACAACGGGCTCGTGTTCAGCGTCAACATCCTCATCCGGCTGACGGTGATCGCGCTGCTGACGCTGTACGCGCTGCTCGTGCTGTGGCTGTTCTTCTGAACGAGCTAGACCGCGGGCGATCGTTCGGAATACGGTACGCGTCGCCGCCGTGGACGGAACCGAGGCCACGGGTCCGGAGAGACCCGACGACGGCCGCGATGGATTTAGGTTGTCTCTGACACATGTGCGCGCATGACACGACTGACGGGCGAGGCGCTCGACGACGCGGCGATCGAGTCGTTTCTCGAAACGCAATCGGTGGGGACCCTCTCGTTGGCGAAGGGGAACGAGTCCTACGCTATCCCGGTGTCGTTCACCTTCGACCCGGACGACCGAGACGTCTACTTCAGGCTCGGATACGCCCCGGGAAGCCGCAAGCGGGAGTTCATCGACGCGACGGAGCGCGCGACGTTCGTCGTCGCCGCCGAGACCGAGGCGGGCTGGAAAAGCGTCCTCGCGCGCGGCGAGCCGGAACACCGCAGCACCGTCGACGACTTAGACACTCACCGCCCGAGCGACCGCTCGGTCAGTCAGGCTGAGCGCGAGATGGAGATCCCGTTTTATCACGTGTTCGACGCGCCGGCGGACGCGGTGTTCGCGCTCGTGCGGCTCCAAGCCGACGAGCTGACCGGCGTCGTGGAGGCCGACGGTCGCTGAGGGCGAGCGCAGGGACCCCCTCTCCTCTCCCACCGACGGGACGCTGGTCCGGGTCGTCGCGCGCCTCGCTCACCGCATCGCGTCGATCCCGATCGCCGAGACGGAGATCCCGCCGATCAGCGTCGGGAGCCAGTAGACGGCGCCGCGGAACACGAGCACGGCGGCGGTGACGGTCGCCGCGGCGACGCCCGTGGTCGGGACGAGCAGCGCGACGAACGCCGCCTCGATCCCGCCCAGTCCGCCGGGCAGCGGCGTGGCGCCCGCGACGTACGCCAGCGGGACCGCGAACAGGGCGACCTCCGGTGCGATGGGACTGCCGACGGCGGCGAACGCGACCGCGAGCGCGGTCGCCTGGAGCGTCCACCCCGCGAGGGAGAGCCCGACCGCGGCCGCGAGGCGCCGGGGTCTCGTGCCGACGCGCTCGATGTCCTCGAAGAAGTTCCGCAGGCGCGTCGCGAGCGCCGTCTCGACCGCGGCGGCGTCGAACCGCCGCAGCCGACCGAGGAGCCCGCCGACGGCGGCCGGGAGGCGGTCGACGAGCTCCCGACGGTAGCGCCAGCCGAGCGCGATCGCGGTCGCGATCGACGCGATCAGCGCGACGGCGACGGCGACGGCGACCTCCAGGCGCTCGCCGATGGCGGCGGTGGCGGCGTAGGCGCCGACCCCGAGGAAGACTAAGGAGATCGAGGGAACGACGTTGAGCACGTCGACGCTCGCGATGCCGACGAGCCCCGTCTCGTATCGCGAGCCGGACACCTTCGCGATGAGCGCCGCGGTGACCGGCTCGCCGCCCGCCTGTCCGAAGGGCGTGACGTTGTTCGCGAAGACGGCCCCCGCGTACACGAGGAACGACGTCGCGACCGGGAGGTCGACGTCAAGCGAGCCGAGCACCGTCCTGAGCATGAGGCTCCACGCGATCAGCCAGCAGAGCGCGAGCCCGAACGTCGCCGCGACCAGCCAAGGGTCGGACGCCAGCAGCGCGTCGACCACGCGGCCGGCGCCGACGACCGCGAACAGCACCGCGAGAATCGCGACCGCCGCGGTCCCGCCGATGACCAGTCCGCGCCGGCGGTTTCCGTCCATACGGTGCGGTGCGTCGGTGGCGAACTTGAAACGTCTGATCGCGGCCGTCCGGCGATTCCGGGACGGCGGCCGACCGAGCACCAACAAGAATACAACCGTCGGTGGAGAAGCGTCGCGCAACCTATGGAAGACCAGCGGTTCCTCGAGTCAGAGTGGGACTACTGTCTGGTCCTCGACGCGTGCCGCTACGACGTGTTCGAGGACGTGTACGACGAGTACCTCGACGGCGACCTCGAGAAGCGCTGGAGCGTCGGCTCGTCGACGCCGGAGTGGGCTTACCGGACGTTCACCGGCGACCACGACATCGCCTACTTCTCCGGCAATCCCTTCATCAACGACCTGGGAATCCCGCTGAACGAGCTGAAGTGGGGCGCGAGCTGCGACTACGAGTGGACCGCCTCCGAGCACATCAGCGACATCCACGACGTCTGGAAGACCGGGTGGGACGACGACCTCGGCACGGTCCCCCCTGAGGGGATCGCGGAGGCGTTCCGGAACAACGCCGAGGCGGTCGAGCGGGCCGACCGCACGGTGCTCCACTACATGCAGCCGCACGCCCCCTACCTTTCCCGCGGGAAGGGCCAGAAGCTCAAGCAGATCCAAAAGGGTATCAGAGAGCAGGAAGCTGAGGAGGCGGCCGGCGACGACGACGACGGCGGCGGACTCCTCTCCTCGCTCAGCGACACGGTCCGGCCCAAGATCGAGAGCCGGCTCGACGACAGCGAGTTCGCGCAGAAGGCGGGGCTGTGGCTGGAGCTCGACCCGGCCGACCTCGTCACGGACGGCACGCGCGTCACCGCGCTCCGCCTCTACGAGGAGAACCTCCGGATCGCCCTCGAATCCGTCGCGGAGCTGGTCGAGGAGCTCGACGGGACCGTCGTCGTCACCGCCGACCACGGCGAGGCCTTCGGCGAGGAGGGCGTCTGGGAACACCACATCGAGACGCACATCCCGCCGCTGATGGAGGTCCCGTGGCTGGAAGTGAACTGAACGCTACGGAGCCGACGCCGGCGTCGCCCCTCGCGGTCGCGTCCGCGACCGTCGCCGACTCGACCGCCGCGGACTCGACCCCCGTCCCGTCCTCGATTCCCCGATGAAGGTCAGCCACTACTTCGAGTTCGAAGACCACGTCACGGGCGGGATCCGCGAGTCGGTCGTCCACCAGCGGAAGATGCTCGACCGGGTCGGCATCGAGTACACCACGGCCCCGACCCTCGACGCCGACGTGCTCCACTGCAACCTGATGGGACCGCGCTCGGCGTGGTACGCGAAGCGCGCGAGCGACCGCGGCGTTCCGGTCGTGGCGCACACTCACGTCACCGCGGAGGACTTCGGCGACAGCTTCCGGTTCACGAACGCGCTCGCGAAGCCGCTCCGGCCCTACCTGCGCCGGGCGTACGGGCTCGCCGACGCGCTCGTCTGCCCCTCGGAGTACAACCGCGGCGTGATCGAGGGGTACGCGGACGCCCCGACGACCGTTATCTCGAACGGCGTCGACCGCGAGAAGCTGGCGGGCTTCGAGTCGCTCGAAGCGGAGTACCGCGAGCGGTACGACCTAGAGCCGCCGACCGTCTTCCTCGTCGGCCACGTGATCAAGCGGAAGGGGTTAGAGACGTTCGTCGATGTCGCCCGCGCGCTCCCCGACGTCGACTTCGCGTGGTTCGGGCCGCTCGACCTGTCGCTGAAGGGCCGCGAGACGACCCGGCTCATCGAGGAGTCGCCCGACAACTGCAGGTTCACGGGGTTCGTCGACGACGTCCGGGGCGCGTTCGCCGCGGGCGACGTGTTCCTGTTCCCGACCCACGAGGAGAACGAGGGGATCGCGCTGCTGGAGGCGATGACCGCCGGCAAGGCCGTCGTCGTCCGTGACATCGAGACGTTCTCGTGGCTCGACGACGGCGAGGACTGCCTCAAGGTCGGCCCCGTCGACGCCGACTCCGAGACCGAGGCGTTCGCGGACGCGATACGTCGGCTCTCGGACCCCGCGCTCCGCGAGCGACTCGGGGCGAGCGCGGCCGCCCGCAGCGAGGCGTTCTCGCTCGACGCCATCGCGGAGCGGTACCGGTCGCTCTACGACGGGCTGATCTGAGGGCCGATCGCCCGCCCTCGGGGGTTTCGGTCACTCGCCGGCAGTGTTGTCCAAACCGCAGTTGGTTTGACCCTGAGCGTTCTCCGTGCAGGTAACATGACACGCGTGAGCGTCATCGGCTGCGGGAACATGGGGGGTGCCCTGTTGCGCGGCCTCGCGAGAACCGACTCGTATCACCTGACGGCGATCGACCTCGACCCGGACGCGCTCGCGGCCGTCGCGGACGCCGCGGACGAGACGACCGACGACGTGGCGGCGGCGAAAGAGGCCGACGTCGTGGTCCTCGCCGTGAAACCGGACGTCGCCGAGCACGTCCTCGCGGACCTCGACCTGGGCGCCGACCAGCAGCTCGTGACGCTGGCCGCGGGGCTCCCCCGCGAGTTCGTCGCGGAGCGGACCGCGGCGAGCGTGGTCCGGATCATGCCCAACCTCGCGGCGGAGACCGGCGACATGGCCGCGGCGGCGACGAACGAGGGCCTCACCGACGAGGTCCGCGCGATGCTCGACGACGCCGGGGAGTTCGTCGAGGTCGACGAGTCGCTGATGGACGTCTCGACCGCGGTCAACGGGAGCGGTCCCGCCTTCGCTTTCTACCTCATCGACGCGGTGAAGCGGGCCGGGATCGACGGCGGCCTCGAGCCCGAGCAGGCGGAGACGCTCGCCGCGCAGACGTTCAAGGGCGCCGCCGAGACCGTCCTCCGGGACGACCGGAGCGTCGACGAGCTGATCGACGCCGTCTGCTCGCCGAACGGGACGACGATCGAGGGGATGGAGGTCCTCTGGGACAGCGACGCCGACGAGGCAGTGGTCGACGCCGTCGCGGCGGCCGAGGAGCGCTCGCGGGAACTGGCCGAGGCGTTCGATGACGAGTGACGGCGTCGCGGTCGGGGCGGTGGACCCGGACGCCGTCGACCGCGCGCGGACCGCGGCCGCCGAGGCCGACCGCGTGGTCGTGAAGGCGGGGACCAACTCCCTCACCGACGATGACTCGCGGCTCGACCGCGTGAAGCTCGACAAGCTCGTCGCCGACGTGATGGACCTTCGCCGGCGCGGAAAGGAGGTCGTCCTCGTCTCCTCGGGCGCCGTCGGCGCCGGCATCGGTCGGCTCGGTAACGGCGGCGGGACCGCCGCGGTCGACGTCGACATCGACCGGGGAAGCGACGTGATCGACGAGCGCCAGGCGCTGTCGACGGTCGGTCAGAGCCTCCTGATGCGCCACTACACGCAGAGCTTCGACCGCTACGACCAGCCGGTCGCGCAGATCCTCGTGACCGGGGCCGACCTCGACGCGCCCGAGCGGTTCGACAACTTCACCAACACCGTCGAGACCCTGCTCGAGTGGGGCGTCGTCCCCGTCATCAACGAGAACGACGCGGTCGCGACCGACGAGCTGCGGATCGGTGACAACGACATGCTGTCGGCGTCGGCCGCGATCGCGCTCGACGTCGACCTGCTGGTCACGCTCACCGACGTCGAGGGGGTGTACACCGGGAACCCGAAGCGCGATCCGGACGCGACCGTCATCGAGGCGGTCGGAGCGAACTACGACGCGGTCCGGGAGCTGGTCGGCGACAGCACGGCCACCGACTTCGGCGGGATACAGACGAAAGTCGAGGGCGCCCGCGACGTGGCGGAGAGCGGCACCCCCGGAGTGATCGCCGGCTCGGCGACCCGGGACGTCTTAGAGCGGATCGCAGCCGGTAAACCGACGGGCACGCTATTCGTCCCGACAGCGGGTGAGACGAATGAGTGAGACAACGGAAATCGAGCGCGACACGGACGAGTTGGTCGAGCGGAGCCAGCGGGCCGCCCTGCGGCTCGCCAACGCCGACGAGGCGACCCGGGACGACGCGCTCCGGGCGATCGCCGACGCGCTCCGCGCGAACGAGGCCGAGATCCTCGACGCGAACGCGCGGGACGTCGAGGCGGCCGCGGCGATGTTGGAGCGCGGCGAGTACACGCAGGCGCTCGTCGACCGCCTGAAGCTCGACGCCGCGAAGCTCGACGACATCGCCGGGATGGTCGAGTCCGTCGCCGAGCAGACCGACCCCCTCGGTCGGACGCTCGCGGCCCGCGAGCTCGACGAGGGGCTGGAGCTGTACAGGGTGTCCGTGCCGATCGGCGTGGTCGCGACCGTCTTCGAGTCGCGGCCGGACGCGCTCGTCCAGATCGCGGCCCTCGCGCTGAAGTCCGGCAACGCCGTCATCCTCAAGGGCGGCAGCGAGGCGAGCGAGTCGAACCGCGTCCTCCACCGGGTGATCCGCGAGGCGACCGCCGACCTCCCCGACGGGTGGGCGGGGCTCGTCGAGGCCCACGAGGAGGTCGACCGCCTCCTCGAACGCGACGACGCGGTCGACTTGGTGATGCCGCGGGGGTCCTCGGAGTTCGTCTCGTACATCCAAGACAACACCCAGATCCCCGTGCTCGGCCACACGGAGGGCGTCTGTCACGTCTACGTCGACGACGACGCCGACCTGGAGATGGCCGCCGACGTCGCGTTCGACGCGAAGGTCCAGTACCCGGCGGTGTGTAACGCGGTCGAGACGCTGCTCGTGAACGAGGCGGTCGCGCCCGACCTACTCCCGGAACTGGTCGACCGCTACGAGGCCGCGAACGTCGAGCTCCGCGGTGACGCCGCCACCCGCGAGATCGTCGACGTCGGCGCGGCGACCGACGACGACTGGGACGCGGAGTACGGCGACCTCGAACTCTCGATCAAGCTCGTCGGCGACGTGTTCGAGGCGGTCGACCACGTCAACGCGCACGGCTCGAAACACACGGAGTCCATCGTCACCGAGGACCGGTCGGCAGCCGACGCGTTCATGACCGGCATCGACGCCGCGAGCGTCTTCCACAACGCCTCGACGCGCTTCGCCGACGGCTACCGCTACGGGCTCGGCGCCGAGGTCGGCATCTCGACCGGCAAGGTCCACGCGCGCGGCCCGGTCGGGCTGGAGGGGCTCACCACCTACAAGTACTACCTGGAGGGCGACGGGCACCTCGTCGCGAGCTACAGCGGCGAGGACGCGCTCCCGTTCTCGCACCGCGAGCTCGACGCCGAGTGGGAGTTCGGCGGCTGAGAGACGCGCTCACACCACCGTTTTTCGTCGATTCTCGTTCCGTGCGTTCGCGTCCCAGTCCGCTTCGGATTCGGGCGCTATTTTATATAGCGATATACGGTTTATGGGACTGGTCTCGGACACGTTTCTGACCCCGTGTGCGAGTCGGAATTTTGGCGCACTCCGGAATCATTACCCCGCGCGCCCGCACAGCGTGGGACATGGCCGACTCCGACTGGGGCGACTGGCTGCCGCGCGCGGTCGCGGACGCCGACCCCGACACGGTTGCGCTGTGGTACTTGGGCTGTAACGGCTTCGCGATCAAGGGCAGCGAGGGCACCGTCCTCTGGATCGACCCCTACGTCGGGACGGGCGACCCGCCGCGCACGGTCCGGATGATCCCGGTGCCCTTCGACCCCGCCGACATCGACGTGGCGGACGCGGTGCTCGCGACCCACGAACACACCGACCACGTCCACGGCCCCTCGCAGGCGCCGATCCTCGCGAACACGGACGCGGACTTCGTCGCCCCCGACGACTCGCTCGCGGTCGCGCGAGAGGACGAAGAGTGGACCGCACACTGGGACGTCGACGGGGAGGCGTTCCTGGAAGTGACCGAGGGCGACGAACTGCGGATCGGCGAGTTCACGGTCCACGTCGTGGAAACGCACGACTCGGACGCCACGCACCCCGTCGGCTACGTGATCGAGCACGACGCCGGCACCGTCTTCCACGCCGGGGACAGCAAGCCCTCGGCGTCGTTCCCGGCCCTCGCCGACGAGTTCGATATCGACCTCGGGATCCTCGCGTTCGGTTCCGTCGGTAACATCGCCGACAAGGAGACCGGCGAGCCCGTCCGTACGAAGTGGTACAGCGACGAGAACGAGATCGCGAAGACAGCGAGCGACCTCGAGCTGGACCGGCTCGTCCCGACGCACTGGGACATGTGGAAGGGGCTGACCGCGGACCCGACCGCGCTCCACGACCACGTGCGGAGCTTCGAACACCCGAACCGGCTGGAGATAGTCGAGATCGGCGACCGGATCGACCTGTAGGCGGACCGGCCGAGACGGGCGAAACGCCTCCCCCACCCGGGGTTATCAACCCCGAAACCCGGCCCGTGGAATTTAAGCCCCTGCTCCGGGAGGGACTGATTATGAGCGAACGGACGGCAGAAGCGACGACGACCGTCGACGAGGACGGTATTCGCGTCGAGAAATCCTTCACCGACGACGCGTTCCCCGTACCCGCGGTGATGTACGAGCTCTCTTCGACCCGCGAAGAGCCCGTGCGCGTGCGCATCGTCGACCGGATCCCGGAGTCGTTCCCGATGGACCGCATCGGGTTTCACCCGGAGTACGAAAGCGAGAACTGGACGGCGTACAAGGACCACCGCGTCGAGTTCGAGCGCGTGCTCGACCCGGGAGACGAGATCGAGACCGTGTTCGGCATCCGCGACGACGATCCGGACCTCGACGGCTTCCTCGGCACGCCGGTGATCGAACACGTCCCGGTCGGCGAGGAGATCGAGGACGTCCTCGGCACCGGCGACACCGACGCCGTCAGGGAAGTCCTCTCGGGCGACCGCGCGACCCTGCCCGGCATGGAGGGGTCGGTCGCGGAAGAGGAGGGCGCGGAAGCGGCCGATTCCGACGCGGAGGCGGACGCGGAAGCGGAGACCGTCGCCGAGGCGGATCCGGAAGCGGAGACCGCCGCCGAGGCGGACGCCCCGGAACCCCGGACCGTCACCGCGGGCGGCAGCGCGGCGGTGACGATGCACGACGAGACGGGCGACGACGGAGTCGACGACACGGAGCAGGCGGCGGAGTCGAGAGCGGATGACACGACAGAGGCGAGCGACGCTGACGAGGCGGCCGAAGCGGCCGCAGCGACAGACTCGACAGACGCCGACGACGCGACCGAAGAGTCTCCGGAATCGGACGAGTCCGCCTCCGACTCCGCCCCCGATCCGTCGCCCGAGAGCGGTCTCGCGGCCGCGCTGGCGGCCGAGATCCGCGCTGGCGACGTCGCGGACGAAGATCTCGAGACCATCGGCGAGGAGCTCGACGTCGGCGTCCCGCGGAGCGTCGACGTCCGCATCTCGCGGCTCCAGTCGAGCGTCGCCGACATCGAGGCGTACGCGGACGCGCTCGCGGAGTTCATCGACGGCGAGGGGACGGCCCGTGAGATCCTCGACGAGCTCGACCGAAAGGTGGAGACCGTCGAGTCGGAGATGGCGGCGCTCGACGACAGGGTCGACGCGGCCGACGCGGACCGCGATGACCTGCGCGAGACGGTCGGTCGGGTGGACGACTCCGTCGAGACCGTCTCGACGGAGGTCGACGGCGTGACCGAGCGCGTGGACGGCGTTTCCGAACGCGTCGACGGCGTGACCGAACGCGTCGACGGGGTCGAATCGACCGTCGAGGACGTCGAAGGCACCGTCGAGGGCGTCGAAGCCAGCGTCGGCGACGTGGAGGCGACGGTCGAGGAGGTCACCGACGACGTCTCGCGGATCGACGCGGAGACGGACGCGCTCGACGAGGCGCTCGACGACGTCGGCGACGACGTGGAGACGCTGTACGAAGAGGTCGACGACGCCGCCGCCGCGGCAGAGGCGACGGCGGACCGCGTCGAAGACGTGGAGTCCCGGCTGGGCCGCTTCGACGAGGAGTTCGACGACCTGTGGGACGACCTCGCGGAGGTCGACACCCGGCTGACGGAGATCGAAGACCGGCTCGGCGAGGACATCGACGACGTCGAGACGGAGCTCGAATCCATCAACGACCACCTGGAGGAGCTCGAGGCGTTCCGCAAGCGGCTCAACGAGGCGTTCGGACCGTAACGGCGCCCTCTCGACCGAATTCGCTCTATTCGTTCGTTCCGATCCCGACCGCTGTTCCCGTCGGATCGCCGTTCTCCCCCGACCGAAAGCGCAACCCGTTTTAGCCGCGGTGACGCAACTCGGGTAATGAGCGAACCGGTACCGGTCGCCGTCCCGCGGAAGGGCCGGCCCCTCGAAGCGGTCCTCGAACGGATCGCGGCCGTCGGCCGCGAGGACCGGCTGGAAGGGCTCGCGGACGGCGTGAGCAACACGCTCCGCTACGAGAAGGCGATCACGAAAGGCCGCGTCGAGGCGGACGACGGCCCCTACGAGCGGCTGGCCGAGTACTCGGACCCGCACGCCGCGTCCGAGCCGGAGTTCACGCTGCTCCGCGACGACCGGGACGGGAAGCCCCGCCGCATCGTCTTCGACGCGGCGACCGTCGACCTCGGCGATGTCAGGCTGAAGCTCGTCGGCCGCGAGGAGCCGTTCCGCGCCCTCCGGACCCATGAGTTCGCGCTCGGATTCGATTCGGCGGACCTCGTGCTGGAGGAGGTCGTCGGGATCCGCCCGGAGGGGCTCGGCGAGATCGCCGACATCAACGAGCGGATCGACCCGGTCGACACCGACGTCCGCGTCGTCAACGGGCTCGGTGACACCGTGTACCACACCCTGATGGCCCGACCGGAGCGGATCCAGCCGGGGACCGACCTCGACCGCGCGTTCCTCGCCGGCTACGAGGGGCCGCTCTGTATCTCGCCTCGGTACGAGCGGCTCGTTACCGCGGTGCTGGGGACGGACGCGCTCGACGGCGTCGAGTTCGTCTACCCGGACCCCGACGAGGAGGAAGAGGCGGGCATCGCCCGGGCTGGCGTCGGCGTCTATCTCACCGTCACCGGGTCGACCGCCCGCGATCACGGCCTCGTCGTCGGGGAACACCTCTTCCCGAGTGAGACCGTCCTGATGCGGAACGCGGTCGAAAGCGACCCGCGGGTCGAGCGCGCGATAGCTGCCCTCGACGTCGAGGACGCCGCCTCCGAGATCCGAATCTGATCTCCACTGTTTCTATAGCAACATACGATACATCTGTTGCGGACGACCCGTGAGACGGGGCCCTCTGCTTCTTCAGTGAGGAGGCGCCAACTCTCATGCCGGGTGAGACGACGAGAGGACCCCTCAGTGTGAGGGACGGGCACTCGCTCCGGGAGCCGACCAGGGCCGGTCGACGCGGCGCTGTGCGCTTCTCAGCGGCGCGGTGGTCGCAGTGGGAATGAAAACTCGAAGGGACGCGTCTCGACGCGTAGGCCAAACCGAAAAGCGAGAGCGCGGCCTCCTGAGCGAGAGGTTCTACTCGAGTTATGTTCCGCAGTATCCGGCGGTTTTGAGAACGGCCCCTATAATATATCCCATATTCTAGGACTAATATACGATCAGTAAGTCCTAGAAACCAAGATAGACACATCTTGGCGCCGCATCGAGAGACCTATAACTCAGTATAAGTGACTTTATCCGGAATTGTGGGATAGATTGAAGTCGGCGGCCGGAGAAGCCGAATCCGAACGATGAGCGACGATCGCCGCTCGGTGAAGACGTACGTTCCCGCCGAGCAAAAGGATCGGTGGCGAGACCACGCGGACGAGCTCGGGATGTCACAGAGCGAGTTCGTCAGGACGATGGTACAGGCCGGACGCCGCGGGTTCTCGACGGACGATTCCGGGAAGCCGGCCGAACCCGATCCTTCCGGGTCTGACCCCAGGGGTGACGGCCTCGAAACACGGGTGGAAGCGGCCCTCGCCGACGGGCCGCTCTCGTGGGAGGAACTCACCGAGGCGGTGGTCGGCGATTTCGAGGACCGGTTGGAGGGCGCGCTCGACGAGTTACAGGATCGCAACCGCGTTCGGTACAACGGCCGGAAGGGCGGGTACACTCTCACCGATGAGTAGTGCCCGCGCGCCGGACGAGGTCTCGGACCCGGTGGGGTACTTCATCGAGGACCTCACGTATCACGGGAAGACGGAGCGCACCCGCGAGTCTTACGAGCGCGTCCTCCGTCGATTCGAGTCGTTCCTCGGCCCGGAGACGACGCCCGCGGCGGCGACGCACCGCGACTGCATGTCGTTCGTCCATTCGCTGCGCGGCGACGTGGCGGACAGCACGGTGGCGACGTACGCCGCCTACCTGCACCGGTTTTACGGATACATGACCGAGGTCGGCGTCTTCGAGGGGAACCCGATGACGCTCGTGATGGAGGAAATGGACGAGACGGTCGATAAGGACCCCGCTCGCCGAGACATTCCCGTGCCGGTGATGCGGGAGTTCGTCGCCGAGATCCGCCATCCGCTCCATCGGGCCCTCGTCGTGACGCTTCTCAAGACCGGGATGCGGGTCGGAGAGTGCTGTAACCTCGATCTCCGCGATCTCGCCGTCGACGACGCCGAGATCCGAGGCGAGTACGACCTCGGAACGCGTCACGTCCTCGCGGACCGCCCGAATTCGCTGTACGTGACGCCGGACGCGACCGTCGGCGAAGAGCTGAACGGCGAGGTGCGGACGGCGTCTAACAAGCGGAAGCGCGGGACGGTGATCCCCGTCGACGAGGAACTCGCCCGAACCCTGAAGCGCTGGCTGGCGATCCGCCCCGACAGCCCCTCGCCGGCGGACCCCCTGTTCCTCGGGACGGCGGAGGGATGGGGCGAGCGGCTCGATCCGCAGGCGGTGCGACACGTCGTCGAGCGGTACGCCCGCGATGCGGGCTGGTACCGGACGGGCGGCGGCGCCGCCGAGAACGTCACGCCCCACTACTTCCGGCACTTCTTCACGACGCACCTGCGCGACAGGACCGGTGACCGCGGCGTGGTCAAATACCTGCGGGGCGACGTCGCCGACGACGTGATCGACACTTACACGCACAACTGGGGCGATCAGGTCCGGGAGACGTACGAGGCGAACGTCTACCGACTGTTGGGATAGTTTCGGGGACCGAATCGTATTTTGTTGGCTTGAAAGCAACGTGGATCGCGTCGCGAGTCGGACGTATAAATCATATGCCGCTATACGAATTTTCGCCCACGTCTGAATTCACGCTGTCCCCCCGAATCCCTCAGAGAGAACGGGAAGAGCGGCGCTCCCCGGAACGCCGATCGCACATCGTCGGTACGCGTTTCTCGATGACCGATCGCAGGCGGAGCGAGGGCTGAGCCGCGGTCGGGGAAGCGGGACGTTACCTGAACACGTTCGGGGTATTCCCCAAGGGGGCAAAGGTCGTAGCGCGGGACGAGCACATGTTCGACGACTTCGACGTTGACCGGCGTCCCTTCGTCCTGATCTGGGAGGTGACGCAGGCGTGCGGCCTCGCCTGTCGTCACTGTCGGGCGGACGCGAAGCCGGAGCGTCACCCCGACGAGCTGACGACCGCCGAGGGGAAGCGGCTCCTCGACGACGCCGCCGAGTTCGGCGACGGCCAACTGGTCGTCCTGTCGGGGGGCGACCCGCTCGCCCGGGAGGACCTCACGGAATTGATCTCGCACGGCGACGACCTCGGCCACCGCATGACGCTTACGCCGAGCGGGACGGCATCGCTGACCCCCGACCGCGTCGAGGCGCTCGCGGAGGCCGGCGTTCAGCGGATGGCGGTCAGCCTCGACGGCGCGACCCGAGAAAGCCACGACCGGTTCCGCGGCGAGCGGAGCTTCGGCGATACGGTGACTGCGGTCCGAGCGGCCCGGGAGGACGGGCTCCCGCTGCAGATCAACACCACCGTCTGCGCCGAGACCGTCGAGGAGCTCCCGGCGATTCGCGATCGGGTCCGCGACCTCGGCGCGGTTCTCTGGAGCGTCTTCTTCCTCGTGCCCGTGGGCCGCGGGCGGATCCTCGACCCGATCTCCCCGGAGCGCGCGGAGGCGGTCATGGAGTGGCTCCACGACGTCGCCGAGGCGGAACGGTTCGGCGTCAAGACCACGGAGGCGCCGTTTTACCGCCGGGTCGGTCTTCAGCGCGACGGCGACGACGCCGGGGTCCGTCGACGCGGCGGCATCACGGCCGGCCGGGGGTTCGCCTTCGTCAGCCATACCGGAGAGACGTACCCGTCGGGGTTCCTCCCGAAGTCCGCGGGCAACGTCCGGGACCGGTCCGTGGTGGACATCTATCGGAACTCGGGCCTGTTCGAGTCGCTCCGGGAACCGGATCAGTTCGCGGGCAAGTGCGGCGCCTGCGAGTTCCGACGGGTCTGCGGCGGGAGCCGCTCCCGGGCGTTCGCGGCGACCGGGGACCCGACCGGAAGCGACCCGCTCTGTCCGTACGTGCCGGAGGGGTTCGACGGTAAGCTACCGACGAGGTTGGAAGGCGAGAGTCGGGGCGTCACCGACGCGGCGGATTGAGAGGGCGTATCGAGACCGCACCGTCGCCGTCTTGTTCGGCGGCGACCGCGGGCCGAACGCCCGATCAGCGGTCGTCCGAATCGAGTACCCGGTGCGGGATGTTCCTGTCGCGGAGTTTGGACGTGTGACGCGGGATCTCGTCTGTAACCGCCACCAACAGGACGTCGAGGCCGAGCATGCCGGCCTCGGCGACGCCATCGGCGGTTCCGAACCGGACGTCCGGGGTCGCGTCGCTCCGGGAAACGAGCGCGTACGCCTCCGTCCCGGCGACCGCGAGAAGCCCGCCTTCCGGGACGTGATCCGATATCACGTCCGGATCGGGCGGGGCCTCGTCGGTGACGGTGGGCACGGGAAGCACGGAAACGGTCCCGGTGTCGTAGTCGACGACGCCCTCGAAGTCGGCGACGCCGACGGCCTCGCCCTTTTTAGCGCTCGTGACAGTGACCGCGGTCGCGGTCCCGCCCGAGGGGTCGGCGTGGAGGACGCCGTCCCGCATCACCAGTCCGACCTCGCTCCCCTCCGCCACGTTCCCGAGCGCGATGGCGGCGTCGACCTCGACGCTCCCGAGGACGTCGGAGTTCACTCGCTCGAGGTACGTCTCCAGGTCGTCGGTCCGGGAGATGAGCCAGTCGACGCCCTCCTTGGTCACCTCGTACCGGCCGCGACCTCCCTTCTCGACGTATCCGGCCTCGACGAGGTCGCGAACGTAATCGCTGACCGCCTGCGAGGTCACCCCGATCGTCTCGGCTATCTCGCCCTGACTCACGGCGGGCTGGCGGGCCGCGATCTCCACGAGCACCTGATACCGCGTCGCGCTCCGCTTGTTCTCGAGGACGTCCGGCGATCCTCCGCCATCGGCGTCGGCCATTATCGGCTGTTCGGCGGCCGCAAATAAAGTAGTGTTGTATATCTGGCGGCCCGTTTGCGACAGACGAGCCTGCTCGCCGATCGATGAAAACAGCGTTTCATTCGGAGGGGGTCGATCGCGTCGACCGCGGTCGCGTCGTATGGCTCGACGCCGCGTACGAGCGGGCGTCACGTCGGTCGCTCCCGACTATCAGTCAGAGATACCGGCGGCGGTCCTACAGCGGGAGGACGCCGTCGTCGCCGTCGTCCGACCCGTCGTCGGTGGTGTCGTCGGTGGTGTCGTCGTCGGTTGCGTTCCCGTCGTCAGTGGTGTTGCCGCCGGTGGAATCCCCGTCTCCCGAGGTGTCGTCGGTGGCGCTTCCGTCGTCGGTATCGTTTCCGCCGTCGGTGTCGTCCGTGCCGGACCCGTCGCCCTCGGTCCCGCTCCCGTCGGTGTCGCCCGAGCCCCGAACGTCCTCGCCCTCGTCGAAGATGTCGGTCTCGATAGTCTCCTCGTAGGTCAGCTCGTCGAGCGGAACGGTGACCTCCTCTCCGCCCGGGAACTCGATGACGGCGTAGAATTCGATCCGGAGACCGCTCACCTGGTGGCCGCGGACCTCCTCGTCGAGGTGCGTGACCCACCACTCGTCGAGCCGGCGGTTCTGGAGCGCGGTCGTGAACTCGATCGTCTCGGAGCTCCGCGAGGGGATCACGTACCCCTCCTCGGTCCGTCCCGTGGCCATCTCGACCCCGTTCATCGTGACGTCGTAGCCGATCTCAGTGACGACGTACGGTTCGAGGTTCGGGTTGTACACCGTGAACGCCATGTCGATGGGCGTCTCGGCCTCGCTGACGCTCCCCCACTCGCCCCGCGTCTCGTTGACGTAGAGGACGGGATCGTCCGTCAGCGCGCTGTCGGCGTTCACCGGTCTGGTCTCGTTCGAGTCGAAGGCGCCGAGCAGGTCGGTCGTTATCTCGCGGTCGCGACTGAACTCCACGGTCCGCCCGAGCAGGTCCGAGGTGACGCTGGCGTCGATGCCGACCTCGGTCCGCTCGCCGTTGCGGACGTGACTGACCCACCACGGCGGGATCGCGTCGTTCCGCAGTTCCGTTTCGAGGGGGACGGTGGAGTTGCCGGCGTCGACGGAGACGCCCTCGCGACCGCCCTGCGCCATCTCGATGTCGTTCATCGACACCGTGTAGTTCACCGAGACGCCGTCGAGCCCGACGCCGATCGGGTTCGGATTCGAGACGACCAGGTCCGTCTCGACCTCGGTGGTCTCGTTCGTCACGTCGCCGAAGGTGTTGTCGACTGTCGCGACGCTCGGGACGCCGAGCATCCCGACGGCGAACGCGCCGCCGACGGCGCCCACGAGGACCAACAGCCCGACGAGAGCGGTCCGTAGTTTCGAACTCGTGAGCGCGGAGAGAACGGTGCCGATACTCATACCGCGGCGGAACCGACCGTCGCGTAAAATCGTACCGCTTCGCGGAGCCGCCTTACAAGACGTCGCCGATCCGGACGGGCTCGCCGTCCAAGTCGGGCTCCTCGGCCACGATCTGTAACACCTCGTGGTCGGTGACGTCGCGGAACCCCTTGCCGGTCGCCTCCTCGATCAGGTCCTTCTCCAGCTCGAACTCGGTCCCCTCGTAGACGACGTCGACGCCGTCGTCCGTGAAGGTCAGGTCTGTGCTCATGGGCCGTCGTAGGCGTCGACCGGATAAAAGGAGCGTGACACGGCCTCGGTCCGGCGCTCGCGGGTCCCCGGTCGCCGGTCTCGATTCGGCGAGGGGGCGGTGGCGATTACTCCTCGTCGCCGTCGTCTTTCATCTCCGAGAGCCGCCCGACCAAGTCGTCGGTGGACGCGCCGCCCTCGATGGACACCTCGCCGTCGTGGTCGTGCTCGTGGACGTTCACCGCGGCGTCGTCGTCGGTGTCAACGTCCTGGTTCTTCTGCTCGCTCTCGTCGTACGATCCGAATCCCATACCTGACCCATCCGCGCCGGACTCAAAAGGGTAGTGACCTGCCGACGATCCGAGGGGGAGTCGCACGCGCGGCGCTGGGGGTCGACCGCTCGGGCGGGACCGACCGCTCGGGCGAGACCGACCGCTCGCGCCCGCCGGGGCGTCGACCCTTCCGCGCCGGCGTCCGACGCGCGTCGGACGTCCCCACACGGTTTATACGCGCGGAGGGAGTTCTCCCGGTGTGTCGCTGCGAGGGGACGGTCCGATAGAGGAGCTCGCGGTCCCGTCCGGGACGACCGTCGAGGAGCACGACCTCGTCGTCGACGGCGACGTGCTCGTCGGCGGCCAGTCGACGGTGGAGTTCGGCCTGCGCGGGCGCAACGTCGCCATCGGCGAGCGCGTGCGCGTCGGGAACGACATCGAGGCCGAGGGCGACTGCCGGCTCGACACGTGGTGTACCGTCGACGGCAACGTGCTCGTCGGCGAGGACGCGTACCTCGGCGAGCGGGTCACCGTCACCGGCCGGCTGATGGTCTCCGGGGACCTCGACATCGGCGACGACGTGTCGATCGAGGAGGGGTTCGAGGCGAACGGCTGGATCGTCATCCGGAACCCCGTCCCAACGATCGTCTTCTACTTCATCGTCCTCTCCCAGCTCCTGCGGGTCGGCGAGACCGACGCGGCCGACGAGCTCGCGGAGGCGCTCGCCGACGGCGACGACGTGCGCGACCCCCTGTTGGTGCCGCGCGGCGCCGAGATCTCCGACGACGCGTGGCGCGTCTCGACGCCCGCGACGGTCGGGGACGACTGCCGGCTCCACGGCAACCTCCGGGCCGAATCGGTACACGTCGGCGAGCGCAACGAGGTGTTCGGCTCCCTCCGCGCCCGCGAGGGCGTGACCGTCGGCGCCGACACGGTCATCCACGGCGACGTCACGACTCGCGGCGGGACGGTCACCATCGAGGCCGGCGCGCGGGTGCTCGGCGACGTCTCGGCGGGCGACCTCGTCGTCCACGACGGCGCCGAGATCGACGGCTCTCTCCGGGCGCGCGGCGAAATGAAGCTGGTCCAGGAGGCGGGAGAGGAGTCGGACGAGGGCGTCGAAGCGGCCGACGACGGCGAGGACGCCGCCGAGAGCGACGAGGAAGGCGCCGGGGAGGAAGAGAGCGCCGGAGGCGAGGAAAGTGCTGAAGACGGAGAAAGCACCGTCGACGAGGAGAGCGCCGGAGACGACGACGCGGCCGAGTCCGACGAAGCGTCGGACCCCGACGGGGAGTCGGTGCCAGACGAGGAGTCGGATCGCGAAGACCCGCCGATCGTCAGCGCGGAGGCGGCCGCGGGGGAGGAACCGGAGAGCGACGGCGAGTCGGTCTCCGAGGAGACCGACGCGACTCCTGACGGGAACGGTGAGGAGGACGGTACGGGCTCAGAGACGGCCGAGGCGCCGGTCGACCCCGACGCGGAGCCGACGTAGCCGCCGTCGAGCCGTCGGGCCTCGCTCGTTAGCGCTCCGCGGCGGCGCCGACGAACACGTCCTCGTGGAGCCGCTCGCTGACGACGTCGGCGAGCGTTCGGAGGTTCTCGGTGTCCTCGCGGTTGTACGAGACGAGGGTGTCGAGCGCGTCCGCGTCCCCGCGCTCGTACTCGCGCCAGAGCCGGACCGCGTCCCGGCCCGACAGGTCCGGGCGGTCGCGGTCGATCCCGATCTCCTTCTCGATGGGTTTCAGCCCGCCGGAGAGCCCGATCCGCTTGCAGGGGTACATGAGGTCGAGATGCGGCGTGTCGACGTCGATCCCGAAGGAGGCCTCCAAGAAGGGCACGTCGAACCGCGCGCCGTTGAACGTCGCGAGCAGGCTGGCGTCGGCGAACTGCTCGCGCAGGCTGTCGGCGGTGAGGTCGTCGCCTGCGACGAGCGTCGTCGTCTCCCCGTCGCGGTGGAAGCTCACGGTCGTCACGCGGTCGCGGTGCTCGTCGAGCCCCGTCGTCTCGATGTCGAAGAAGCAGGTCTCCTCGCGGAAGTTCTCGTAGAGCCGCCAGCGCTCCCCGCTCGGGAACGTCCGGTCGAAGTAGGCCGCGTCGCCGTCGTCGAGGCGCGTCAGCGCCTCGGCGATGAACGACTCGATCCGGTCGGCGGTGGTCGAGCCGACGCCCGCGACGTCGACCGCGGGGTCGAACGCCTCCCAGGTGGTGACGCCCTCGCGCCAGAGCCTGCGCTCCGTCGTCTCGCCGACTCCCTCGACCGGGATGAAGCTGTTCTCGATGCGCATACCCGACCGCGGCGGCGCGCGGGCAAAAACCCGACGGGAGGCGGCGCGGGTGGGGACCGACGCCGAGGCCGACCGTTACTTAAGTATCGGCGGCGCCAACATCCGCTATCAATGTGCGGCCGCTATACGCTTTTCACCGCCGCCGCCGACTTGGAGGCCCGGTTCGGCGCCGACTTCGGCGGCGTCGAACCCAGCTACAACTGCGCGCCGGGCCAGGAGCTCCCGGTGATCACGGACGAGGACCCGACCGCCGCGACGCGGATGGAGTGGGGACTCACCCCCTCGTGGGCGGACGAGTCGTTCGGCCTCATCAACGCCCGCGCCGAGACGGTCCGCGAGAAGCGGAGCTTCGCCGACGCCTTCGAGCGACGGCGGTGTCTCGTGCCCGCGGACGGCTTCTACGAGTGGGTCGACGGCGGCGGACCGAACGGAGCCAGTGAGCGGAGCGGATCCGGCGGACGGGGCGGCTCCGGAAAGACGCCCTACCGGGTCGCGTTCGAGGACGACCGGCCGTTCGCGATGGCGGGACTCTACGAGCGGTGGGAGCCGCCCGAGCCCGAGACGACGCAGACTGGGCTCGGGGCGTTCGGCGGCGGGTCGGCGGAGAGCGACGACGGCGAGACCGACGGCCCCGTGGAGACGTTCACGATCGTTACGACCGAGCCGAACGACCTCGTCACCGGCCTCCACCACCGGATGGCGGTACTCTTGGCGCCGGACGAAGAGGAGACGTGGCTCCGCGGGGACCCCGACGAGGCCGCCGCGCTGCTGGACCCGTACCCGGCCGACGAGCTCACGGCGTACCCGGTGTCGAGCCGGGTGAACTCGCCCGGAGTCGACGCGCCGGAGCTGATCGAGCCGGTCGGCGGGAAGTAATCCTTTTTTACCTATTTTCCAAATGAAAGGACAGCATGCCCTCCACCCTGCAGATCGGTGTCGCCGGCGGTCCGGAACTGCTCGTTGCCGCCCTCCTCCTCGGGATACTGGTCGTTCCGGCGCTGCTCGTGTCCCTGCTCGTCTATCTGGACGCCACGGACCGGAACAGCCGCCACGCGATCGCGTGGACGCTCGCCGCGCTGTTCGGCGGCGTCGTCGTCTGGGTCCTCTACTTCGCCGTCCGCGACGAGGTCGGTCCGAGCGGGTCGGCCGTGAACGGCGGTCCGAACGGGTCGACCGCGAACGGTCGTCCGTGATCCCGGGGGAGGGCGATCGGCGTTCGGTCGCCGTCGCGTCGCGACGGAGGCCGACCGGTCCTCAGGGCGCGACCAGGTCGACGACCGTCTCGTCGTCGACGACCACGTTGTACGCGTCCTCGTCGTCGTTCCAGAGCACGAGGCCGTTCTCGACGAAGACGACCGCGCCGTAGTCGGCCCGCCGGAGGTCCTCGTTGAGCACGGTCTCGCGCGTGCAGACGAGGTAGTGATCCACGGTCTGCGAGCCGTCGCCGACGCGGTAAAGGGCGTTGTCGCCCGCGCTGAGGTCGTGGCTGAGCTTCACCGCGAGAAGGTTCACGCGGTCGGTGACGTGCTCCTCGGAGTCCGCCATCCGCGCGCAGCGGCCGTCGTTCGCCCGGACGTCGACCCGGCGTTTCCCGTCCGGTCGGAGGATCGCGTACGCGAACTGCACGTCGACGTTGACGAACTCGCCCGGCTCGTCGGTCGCGCCGCGGTCGGCGCCCTCGTCGAGCCGCCGCTGGAACGGGGGCGCGTCGAGGTCGTCGGCGACGTCGAACGACCAGCCGCAGTCGGAGGGCGTCGCATCCGGCCACAGCCGGACGGTCGGCGAGTACGTGTCGACGTCGCTCGTCGGCGTGACGACCGCTCGCTCGATCTCCCGGAGCCCCATCGCGGTGTTGCGGTCGGCGGGCGCGAAGGCGGCGACGCTCCCGTCGTCGGCGAGTCGGTCGAGCGCGGCGTCGACCACCGCCACCGGGTCCGCGAGCTCCGAGAGCACGTTCCCGAAGACGACCAGATCGAAGGGGTCGTCGGACGTGAACTCCGCGTCTCTCCCGCCGGTTCCGAGGAACGACTCCGCCGTCGTCTCGTGGATCGTCGCGCGGAAGTTGCGGCCGGTCTCGTCGAGCAGCCGGTCGAGGACGTCGGCCGCGGCGCTCGGCTCGACCGCGTGGTAGTCGACGACGGCGTCGTCTGGGAGGTAGTCGTGGAGGCCGAGCGCGGGCCCGCCCACGCCGGCGCCCACGTCGAGGACGCGGAGCGTCCGGTCGAGCAGCCCGTTCTCCGCGAGGTCGTCGAGGACGTACCCGATCGTCGCGTAGTAGGCGGGGAGGTGGTATATCGCGTAGCCGAGCGCCGCCATCCGACCGTACTCGACGTCGTTCTCGTAGAGGTAGTCGGTCTTCAGCCGCCGGACCGCCTCGCGGAGCTCCGCGCCCGACTCGCCGCGGTGCCAGTTCGCGCCGAACTCGGCGACGAGGAGGTCTTCGAGGGCGAACGCGTAATTTTCGGGGAACGCCGTCGGCGACCACTCGGAGTCGGGGATCGGCCCCTCGGGGACCGGCTCGAAGCTCCCGTCGTCCCGCTCGCGGAGCCGGAGGTCGAACGCCTCCTCGCGGAGCGTCTCGCGGACGACCGCCGGGTGCGGCGTCCCCTCGACGTACTCCGCGATCTCCTCGGGGTCGATCGGCCTGACGTTGCGCAGGTAGTTGGCGTTGTTCCGGACCGCGTCTCTGTCTATCATGGAATCACTGTTGTGGTCGGTCTGCTCACTCGTGGTCGTCGGTCGGTCACTCGTGTCGCTCCCGTCCCTCGCGGTCGCCGCGCGCCGCCTCGTACAGGTCGGCGAACTCGTCCGAGTCGGCGTCGGCGATCTCGCGGGCCGCGGCGGCCACGTCGTCGGCGCCGTCGAAGGCGCGCTGGATCTCGGCGTACACGCCGGGCGCGCCCTCGGTGACGGTGTCGGCGACGTCGTCGAGCGCGGCCGAGACGGGCGTGTGGAACTCCTCGCGCACGTCGTCGCCCGCGAGCCGCCACGCGAGGACGGCCGCGTGCGCGCCGGCCTGCACCGTCTCCATCGCCCGGTCGTGTTCCGCGGCGGTCGTCTCGAACACCTCGTTGCCGCCGGCCTCGATCGCGGCCGCGATCCCCTCGACGACCGGGCCGCCCTCGTCGACCACGCAGGCGACGTTGCCCGGGACCCGCGGCGGCGCGAACAGGGGGTGGAAGCTCGCGCGTTCGAGCCCCGGCGCGTGCTCGCGCATCGCGGCGACCGCGTCGGTCATCTCGCCGGAGACGTCGAGGATCGCCTGATCCGCGCGGGGCGCGTACGCCTCGACCGCGGCCGGGACCGCCGACATCGGCACCGCGAGACACACCGCGTCGTGGGTCGTGTCGCCGTCGACCGGGACCGTCGTCGCGTCCCGCGAGGCGGCGGCGTCGCGGGCGACGTCCGGGTCGCGGTCGGCGAACGCGAGCGTCGCCTCTACCGGCGACTCGTCGGCCGACACCGTGTCGGCGATCCACCGGCCGATCTCGCCCGCGCCCGCGACGAGTATGTCCATCGGTTGCCCGAACGGAGGGCGCGCGAGGCTTAAAAAGGCTCGACTCGGCGACCTACTCCGAGGTCGAACGCTCGGCGTCGCCGCGGAGCCCGAGCAGGCCCTCGCCCGGCGCGAGCGCCCGCACGGCCGGGAACAGCGCCAGCGCGATGGCGAGCTCCAGTCCGCCGACCGCGAGGAACGCCGGCGTGTAGCCGAACGCCTCCGTGGCGCTCCCACCGACGAGGAAGCCCGCGAGGAACCCGAGCGAGCCGAACACGTTGAACAGCCCCATCGCCGCGCCGCGGGCCTCGGGCTCGACGAGGTCGGTGACGAGCGCCATCGTCGCCGGCGCCATCAGCGCGCCGCAGACGCCGACGAGGACCATCAGCCCGGCCGCGAGCGGGTAGACCGGCGCGACGCCGACGCCGACGGTGGCGACCCCGTAGGCGACGGAGCCGACCACGACTGGCAGGAACCGCCCCACCCTGTCGGAGAGCGATCCGAACGGGGACTGGAGCAGCGCGAACGGGACGAAAAAGAGCGCGAGCGTCGCCCCCGCACCGGCCGCCGAGAGGCCGAACGTCCCCGGGTCCTGGAAGTAGTAGACGCCGACCAGCGCGAAGAAGCCGGCCGTGAGCCGGTCGACGAACCCGAACGCCAGCGGAACCAGGAGCCCGCGCGTCGTCCGGGCCCGCGAGAGCACGTGACGGAAGCCGGCGTCCTCACGGCTGTCCTCGACCGACCGCCCGGGCGTCGCCGTCGAGTCGTCGACGGTCGACGCGAGCAGCCCCGCGACCGCCAGCACGGCCGCCCCGGCGTACACCGGGTAGAAGGGGTCGAGGTCGGCGAGCGCGCCGCCGACGACGGAGCCGACCGCCGCGCCCAGTCCGATCGCCGTGCCGGCGGCGCCCATGTTCCGCCCGTTGCCGCCGCGCAGATCCATCAGCGACGTGATCGCGAGCGAGAACGCGCCGATCGTGAGCGCACCGCCGACGACGCGGACGACGAGGGCGGCTCGGAATCCGAGTCCGAGCCCCGGAACCGCCGCCAGCGCGAGGTAGGAGGTCGCCCCGCCGAGCGCGCCGGCGACGATCAGCGGGACCCGCTTCCCGAGCGCGTCGCTGGCGGCCCCCCAGACGACCGCGAAGGAGACGAAGGCGCCGAACTCCGCGACGAGGAACCACATCCCGGCGTCGATGCCGGCCGGCGCGCCGAGGGCGACCACGAGGTCCGGCACGCCGGGGTAGAGGAGTACCTGCGATATCAGCACCGCGAGCACGACGGCGCCGAGCAGCCGTCGCTCCCCGCGGTCGTCGTCGCTCATTGCCTTATAAAACGAGTCGAACGGGCAAAAGACCGACGCTACGGGGTCATCGGCGCGAGATACGGGAGGGGGCGTCGTCGTCGCGACTACAGCGCCTCGTCGATCGCCGCCCCGACGGTCGCGGCCTCGTAGGTGTCGACCGGCTCGCCGTTCACGAATATCGTCGGCGTCCCCTCGACGCCCATCGACGTTCCCTCCGACCTGTCGTCCGCCGACGCCTCCCCGTACGCCGCGAACCGCGCGTCCGACATCGCCGCACAGGGGTCAGCGCCCGCGGCCTCGGCGGCGGCGCCGATCGCCTCGCCGCTGTAGCTCCCCTGCGACTCGTAGGCCGCCGAGGCGAACTCGAAGAACGCCTCGGAGCCGTTCCGGGCGCCGACGCCGCGGGCCGCGCTGGCGACGGGGACCGCCCACGTCTCGTTGACGGGGATCGGGAAGTCCCAGTGTTCGTACCGGATCTCGCCGGACTCGACGTACTCCTCGCGGATCGCCGGGAAGTGATCGAGCGTGTAGCTCGCACAGTGACCGCAGGTGAAGTCCTCGAACGCCCGAACGACCACGTCTGACTCGGGGTCGCCGAGGGTCGGCCGGTGGTCGAGGTTCGGGTCCGACGGCTCCGCCAGGTCGCAGTCGTACTCGCCGGTGTCGAGGTCGACGCCGCTGAGGTCGAGGGTAGTGCCGCCGCCTCCGCCGCCGAGACATCCCGCCGCGCCGACGACGCCGACCGACGCCGCGCCCGCGAGCAGGGACCGCCGCGTGCGTTCCATGTTGCCCGCTGGGGCCGGAGCGCACTTAACGACTCCGCGACCGGGCGGTGGCGCCCGGCGTGCGACGCACTCGGCGGGTCCGAACGTTTTTGCCGCCGCCTCGCGACCCTGAGGTATGAGCGACTGGGACCTCGACTTACGCGACGCCGAAGAGCAGATGGACGAGGCGTTCGCGGCCGCCGGCGACGTCGTCCTCGGCGTCCTCGACGGCACCACCGATCCCGAGGAGTGGGTCCGCAGCGTCGACTACGGGAACACGCTGGTGTTGTCGATCGACGGCGACCTCAACGAGCTCGCCGCCGGCTTCGCCCGCGAGGTGAAGGACATGGGCGGCGAGCTGATGCACTTCCGCGGGTTCCTCGTGGTCACTCCGCCGGGCGTGAGCATCGACACCGAACGCCTGAGCGACTAAGACGAAGCCGCCGCCTGCGTTTTCGGTGGTTGACACGAGCAAAAGAAGTATGTCACCGGGGTGAGACGGGGGTGATATGAAAGCCGTCGTACTCGCGGGGGGTTACGCCACCCGACTCTGGCCGATCACCGAGCACCGACCGAAGATGTTCCTCCCGGTCGGGGAAAACACCGTCATCGACGAGATATTCGAGGACTTCGAGGCGGACGACCGCGTCGACGAGGTGTTCGTCTCCACGAACGAGCGGTTCGCGGACACGTTCGACGAGTACCTCAGCGACAGCCCGTTCGAGAAGCCGACGCTCTCGGTCGAGGAGACCGTCGAGGAGGACGAGAAGTTCGGCGTCGTGGGAGCGCTCGAACAGCTCGTCGACCGCGAGGGAGTCGACGACGACCTCGTCGTCGTCGCCGGCGACAACATGATCAGCTTCGATCTCGCCGAGTTCGCCGACTTCTTCGAGTCGAAGGGGGCGCCGACGCTGGCCGCCTACGACGTCGAGGACCGCGAACGCGCCAAGTCGTACGGGCTCGTCGAACTCGACGGCGACGAGGTCGTGAACTTCCAGGAGAAGCCCGACGACCCGAAGAGCACGCTCGTCTCCATCGCGTGTTACGCGTTCCCGGCGGAGACGCTCCCCGACCTCTCGACGTACCTCTCGGACGGGAACAACCCCGACGAACCGGGCTGGTTCCTCCAGTGGCTCCAGGGGCGCGGCCCGGTTCACGCGTTCACCTTCGACGGCGCGTGGTTCGACATCGGCACCGCCGACAGCTACCTCGACGCGGTCGAGTACGCGCTCGAGGGCGGCACGCTCGTCGCCGACGACGCGACCGTCGAGGGGTCCGACCTCGGCGACGTGGTCCACGTCATGTCGGGCGCGACCGTCACCGACTCGACGCTCGACCGCTCGGTCGTCTTCCCGAACGGGACGATCACCGACTCCGATATCCGTAACTCCGTCATCGACGAGGGCGTCACGCTGGAGGGCGTCAACCTCTCCGGCGCGCTGATCGGCTCGTACACCTCGATCACCGACGGCGACGACTTCTGACCGACGGCTTCTGACCGACGGCGACCGAACCGCTCGTCGGGTGCGACGTTACCTGCCTTCCGACCGCTCGCCCGCCGAGCCGCCGGCCTGTCGGTGGGTGTGGTGATAACAGTCGAGCGCGGGGCCGTCGCCGTCGCTCGCGGGATCGAAGCACACACGCTGATACCGCTCGTTGTCGAGCAGGTTGACGACGAACCCGTCGGCGTGGCGAGACACCGACTCGTAGGGATCGCCGCAGGCGGGGCAGGCGTCCGGCGTGTCCTCGGGAACGTGCATGGTGATCGCGCAGCCGCGTAGCTCCGGGTACGGGTCAGACGAGTAAAACGGATCCGGCGGTGGAGGCCGAACCGGTAGCTGGTTTACGACCCGTTCCCGCCGTCGCTCCCGCTCCCGCCTTCGACGCCGAGCGCGTCGAACAGCTTCCGGCGGACCGCCTCCTCGGTGAGGTGGAGGAGGGTGTCGCGGTTCTCGCCGCTCGCCTCGATACCGGTGAAGATGCCGAGCGGGATCTCCAGCGACCCCTGCGTGGAGTGACCGGCGGCGTCGCCCATCTCCGAGAACGCCTCGTCGAGGACGTTCCCGATGTTCAGGCGGATGTCCTTCGAGCGCGCGGCGAGGTAGATTGTGTCGTCGGCGATCCCGAGGACGGCGGTCGTCGTGATCCCCTCCAAGTTCAGCAGGTGTTGGGCGGCCTGCGCGAGCGCCTCCCGGTCCCGGATGAAGCCGGCCGTCGAGAAGAGGTGGCTCCCCTGCACCTCGCGGTTCTGGATCGCCTCCGCGAGCACGTCCAGCGTCTCGGGGCTCATCGACGGCGACTCCACCTGTTCGAGCGTGTCGTGGTTCGCGAACGGGTGGAGGTACGCGGCCGCGGTCAGGTCCGCGGGCGTCGTGTCCCGCTTGAAGTCGAGCGTCTCGGCGCGGATCCCGTACAGGAGCGCGGTCGCGACCGCCTCGGTCGGCGACTGGTCGAACTCCTGGAGGTACTTCGTGAGGATTGTCGACGTCGAGGAGACGTTGGTCCGCACGTCGACGAACCGGGCGTCGAACGGGACGTCCGCCTTCAAGTGATCGATGTACACGTCGATCCCGACGTCGAAGTCGAAGCCGTCGTCGGCCGACTTCGCGAGGTCGACCGCGGCGACCGTCTCGTACTCCGAGAGGTCGGGCGCGTCCGACCGCGCCACGAGGTCGATCCCGAGGAGGTTGACGAACGCCCGGTTCTCCTGGTGGCCCACGTCCCCCGAGTAGAGGATGTCGGCCTCGACGCCGAACGCGTCCGCGATCGCCTGGAGCGCTGTCGCCGACGCGATCGAGTCCGGCTCCGGGTTGTCGTGGGTCAGGATCGCCATCCGGCCGCCGCCCTCCTCGATGATCTCCGCGAGCTGGCGCGCCATGTACTCCAGCTCGCCCGTTTCGAGCGACTGGAGGGCGCTGTCGGCGATCACCGTCGAGGGGTTGATCACCACGTCGGCGCCGCGGTCGCGGAGCTCGTCCTCGCTGACGGGGTCGGAAGCGCGGACGACGACGTAGTGGTCGCCGCCGACGTCGCGCACCGCCGAGACGGCCGCCTTGTTCGCCTCGACGTCGCTGGCGAGGATCAGCACGATGTCACGGTCGTCGAGCTCCGCGACCACGTCGGGCTCGGCGATGTCCTGCACGCGGGCGTTGAGGTCCTGGTCGCGGAGCGCCTCGACGCGGCTCTCGTCGCGGTCGAGGATGAGCACGTCCTTGCCGCGGTCCGTCAGCTCCTCCGCGACGGCGTGTCCGACGCTTCCACAGCCGAGGATCGCGTATCGGGTCCGCGCGGATCCGGATGCCCCACTACTCATTGCACGTGATTTCCCCGGGACCACACTTAACGAGTGCGCTCTCCGCGTGGGACGGGGAGCGGCGCCGGCTTCGGGCGACTCCGACGACGACGCTGGCAGGGGGACCCACCGACGAGAAATGACCGTGACACCGCGTGAATCGACGCCGCCGAATGAAAAGGTCTTTTACGCCGACACGGGTAGAATTCGGTGAGGGCCGGTAGCTCAGTTAGGGAGAGCGACGGACTCTTAATCCGTCGGTCGCGTGTTCAAATCGCGCCCGGCCCGCTTCTGCGAGGAGCACTCCGCGACGAGCGAAGCGATTCGCGCGATTTGAAGTAGAGAAGTCGCAGCGCGAGCGAAGCGAGCGATCGTCTTCTCGTAGTTCAACATTCGCGCCCGGCCCGCTTTCTGAAGGACGGATACCGAGTCAGCGAGCGATGAGCCACTCAGGTAGCCGTCGCAGCGCGAGGGGCCCGAGCGAGCCCGCTCACTCCAAGAACCGCGACTGGACGTCTTCGGACGGCATCATACACCGGTCCTTCTTGCCGAACCACCGGTATCGGTGGTCGGCGACGAAGTCGTAGAGACGGTCGCGGACCGATCGGGGCAGGTACCGGAACGGCGAGAGGAGCCGGTAGAAACCGCCCAGTCCCGTCGCGATCCGGAGTATCGCCGCCGACTTGACGTAGCTCTCTCCGTCCTGGATCAGGACGACCGAGTCGAGCTCGTCCCTCGGCAGGTCGTGCTCGGCCAGCAGCGCCTGTCCGACGTCGGACTGCAGTGAGGCGAACCGGTACTTGCCCTCGTCGTCGCGCGGGAGAATGAACTGCACGAACCCGCTACAGAGGTTGCAGACGCCGTCGAAGAGCACGATCGCGTCGGCCTCAGCGGTCTCTGCGTCCATCGGTATGGTCGTACGCACCCGCCCCAGTTCACGCTTCCGGTCGCCGCGGCCCCGACTGTATCCCGCTCGCGGCCGACGCGGCGAGAGTCAAACGAACGTTTCAATATACAACAAGCTTATCCCGGCCGAACTGAGATTCCTGCTGAACTCTCCGCTACGAAATTATGGAACGAACGCCCTCCACCGACACCGCTCGGTCCCGACTCTCGAACGCCGTCGATCGGCTCTCCGCGGCGCTCGCCGCGCGAGTCGCGGTCGACCTGCGCGCGCTCGCCGCCTTTCGGATCGGGCTCGCGACGCTGTTGCTCGCCGACCTCGCGCGGCGCTCGCGTTCGCTGACGGCCTTCTACACCGACTACGGCGTGCTCCCGCGACGCGCGTACGTCGTGGACTACTCGACGACTCCCTTGCCGCACACGCTCTCGGGGGAACCGTGGGCCGCGGCGCTGCTGTTCGCCGTCGCCGGCGCGTTC
>NZ_NHPG01000147.1:0-18818 GCF_002252965.1 Halorubrum sp. Ea1 | reverse complement strand
GTCGACGATATCGTCGACGTGATGCAGTCGAACGAGCTGTGCGATAGGTACGGACTGGACAGCATCACCTGCGGGAACGTCGTCTCCGCCTACTTGGCGAGCGAAGGGGAGTTCGGGAACACGGAGCTGATCTTCGAGATGGTCGAGAAGATCGCTCATCGAGAGGGCGTCGGCGACCTCCTCGCAGAGGGGATCGACCGGTTCCACCAGGAGTTAGGCGTCGAGAACTGGACCGTGAAAGGGCTCGACTTCGCCGCCCACGACGGCCGCACGCTGAACGGCCAGGGGCTGTCGTACGCGACGGCCACGAGGGGCGCAGACCACATGTTTACCACGATGTACGCGTGGGAGTATCCCCTGGTCGACGGCGAGGAGGCGTACGATCCCACGGGCCTTGAGGGGAAACCCGAGATGGTCATCGAGCAGGAGAACGCCCGCGCGCTGGAGGACTGCGGGATCATCTGTCGCTTCTCGCGGAGTTTCATGACGCCCGAACGGCTCGAGGGACTGTTCTCGACCGACTACGAGACGCTCTTAGCGGTCGGATCGAAGGTCGTCGACCTCGAACGACACTTCAACAATCATCGCGGCGTCGACCGTGAAGACGACGCGCTCCCCTACTCGCTGCCGAACTTCGAAGCGGCGCTCGACGAGTATTACGAGCGCCGCGGCTGGACCGACGAGGGCACCGTCCCGAGCGGGCACGTCGATACCGCCGTGAGCGCCGACTGACCGTTTTCTCGCTCTTTTTTCCGGGGAGCGCCCGGCGACTTGGATTCTGGATCGGTGACGGACGCTCCGTAGCCGATGGCGCAGACGGAGACGGATTCGTCGCCGCCGTGGATCGAACGGGCGTACTCCAGCGCGCGTTGCCCGTCGCGGGTTGTCGGACGCGGCGGGCGTCTCGTTTCGTTCCGGACGCGACTGAGAGGCGCGAACGGACGGGTCACGCGGGAAGGCGAAGGCGGAAAAAAGGGGAACCGGGACGCGACGTTCTACTTCACCACGTCGATCTTCTCGCGGTCGATCGACAGGGCCACCGCCCCGACCACCACGAGTCCGAGGATTATCTCCTGGACGAACGAGTCGATGCCGAGCAGGTTCATGCCGTTGTTCAGCACCGCGATGACGAGCACCCCCAGAATAGTTCGGTGCGGCCCACCGACACCGCCGGTCAGGGCCGTCCCGCCCATGACGATGGCGGCGATGCTGGGGAGCAAGAGCCCGCTCCCGATGTTCGGAGAGGCCGACGAGATACGCAGCGTCAGCAAGACGCCGGCGGTCCCACAGAGCAGTCCCGACAGTACGAACGGGTAGATCTTGTAGCGGTCGACCTTCGCACCGGCCAGTTCGACGACGCGCTCGTTCTCGCCCAGCGCGAAGCAGTACCGGCCGAACTTCGTCCGGAACGCGAGGACGATGGTGCCGACGTAGATGAGCAGCCCCCAGAGCACGAGGTTGGGGATACCCAAGACCTCGCCGTTCGAGATGGTTCGGATGGCGGGGTTCCGGAACGTAATGGTCGACCCGCCTGTGATGATCTTCCCGACCCCGGCCATCACCGAGAGCGTCCCGAGCGTGACGAGAAACGAAGGGACCTTGAGCTTCGTGAAGATGATACCGTTGAACAGGCCAGCAAGCATCCCGGCACCGATGGCGATCGGGATGGCTAAGAGGCCCAAGCCGAACTGCGAGATCAGGACGACGGTCACAACGCCCGTCAGTAGCACGATCGACTCGACAGAGAGGTCGATGCTTTGCTGGAGAATCGGGAAGGTCCCCGCAAGCGCCACCAACAACAGCGTGACGGCGTTTTTCGCGACGTTGTCGAGCAGGTTGGCCTCGGTTAGGAAGCGGTCCGTCGTGAACGAGAACGTGAGTATCAGCCCGAACAGCATGACGAACGGGCCCAAGTCTTGTATCCAGTCGTGGAGCGTGCGCTGTTCTCGCTGGTCGGTGATCCACTCGCTGACGCCACTTGTACTCATTGTCAGATCATCTCCTGTATCAGGTCTTGTTCGGTCGGTTTGTTCCCCGGCGAGGCGTCTATGGGCTCGCCGACGAACTCTCCGTTCGCCATCACGGCGATGCGGTTGGACATACCGATGACCTCGGGCAGCTCGTCGCCGATGAAGACGATCGAGACGCCTTGGTCGGCCAGCTCACGGCAGAGACGGTACACCTCCTCTTTGGCACCGACGTCGATGCCTCGGGTCACGTTGTCCATCACGAGTATCGGCGTCTCTTGGGCCAGCCAACGGGCGATGACGACCTTCTGCTGGTTCCCACCGCTCAGGCCGTGAACCAGCGCGTCGGGGCCCGGCGTCTTGATCGACAGCTCCTCGATGGCGTCGACGGTCGCCTGCCGTTCGGCGTCGAGGTCGAGCAACGGCACGTTGCCGTTCATGTCCCGGACCATCGCGAGAGAGGTGTTGACCAACACCGACTGGTAGAGCAACAGGCCCTCGGACTTCCGGTCTTTCGGAATGTAGCCGACGCCCGCGTCGACCATATCCGACACCGTCGGGCTCTGCAGGGTGGTGTCGCCGACCGACACCGAGCCTTCGGTTATGGCGAGGTCGCCCGCGAGCAGGCGACCCAACTGCTGTTTTCCCGAGCCCTCGACGCCGACGATCCCGAATATCTCGCCCTCACGGACGGAAAGCGAGATTGGCCCGACCGCGTCACCGTGGACCGCGCCGTCGACGGTCAGGGCCGTCTCGCCGAGTTCGGTGTCGCGCTGCTGGTCGGGGACCCGGTAGTACTCGTCGGCGGTCTCCCGGCCGACCATCGCCTTCTGCAGCGTCTCTGTGGTGGCGTCGGCCGTCGCCATGTCCGCCACGCGCTCGCCGTCTTTGAGAACGTAGATCCGGTCGGATATCTGCAGCACCTCGTCGAGCTCGTGGGAGACGAAGACGAACGTCGCCCGGTCCCGCAGGTCGTTCACGAGGTCGAAGAGGATCTGGCGGCCGCTCTCCTCGAGCGCGGCCGTCGGTTCGTCGAGGAGGATGACGGGATTCTCGGACTTCTGTGAGACGTGAAACGCCTTCGCGATCTCGAGCATCTGGCGCTCGTTGAACGAGTAGTTGCGGACGCGCTCGTCCACGTCGATATTGATGCCCAAGTCATCGACGAAGGCCTGCGCCTCCTTACGCATCTTCTCTTTCTCGAGCACTCCGAGGCGTTCGAGCTCTCGCCCGAGATAGAGATTCTCGTACCCCCGCATGGTCTTGATGATGTCCTGCTCTTGATGGACGAGCGAGACGCCGTAGTTCGCCGCTTCACGCGGGTTCGTGAACGTGACCGCTTCCCCGTCGACGAACAGCTGTCCCTCGTCGGCCTGCAACACGCCGGTCAGGATGTTCAGAAGTGTGCTCTTGCCCGCGCCATTTTCTCCGACCAGCCCGATGACCTCGCCGTGGTCGACGGCCAGCGACACGTCTTTGAGGGCCTGCACGTGGCGGAACGACTTCGAGATACCCTCGACGCGAAAGCTGTGGTCGCCCCCGTCAGTCGGGTCGGGTTGGCCCGCGTCCGTCGCGTTGGTATGTGTCTGTGATGCCATGGGGGATTTTGACAAGGATTATTTGAGCGGATTCGACTGGAATCGGTCCACGTACTGCTGCGCCGTCTCCTCTTGAACCGCGCTATCGGTGTACGCGCCCGGGAGCGAATAGCCGCTCGGTTTGTCGTCTTCTTTCCAGTCGAGAACCTCTTTCATGCCGTCGAGGCTCATTGGCTGCATGTCGATCTGTGGGTCCCAAGCGTCCTCGCCGGACTCGACGACGGACATCTTTTTCCAGTCGTAGGGCGTCTCGCCCGAGAAGATCGCTTCGTTGTAGTCGGCGGCGTCGACGACCGGGAGCCGGTCGATCGTGTCGGTCCAGTCGTCGGGGTTCTTCACGCAGACCGGCGCGTTGAACGACATCATCTTCTCCGCGTCGCTGAGCGTGTGTCCGTTGAGGAAGTCGTGACACTTCGCGACCGACCAGCCGGCCTGCCACGGGCCCATGCCCGAGACGGTGCCGGTCATCCGATCCTCGTCGATGGCCGCGAGTCCGGGCTCGCTGGCGTCGATGCCGACGACGGGGACGTCGATGTCGTTCTCCTCGAGGACGGTGATTCCACCGAGCGCGACGGCGTCGTTCTGGCCGAAGAAGCCGCCGATTTCGTCGCCGAACTGGGAGACCTTGTCGTTCATGACCGACCGAGAGTCAGAGCGAATCCAGTTGCCCGGCTGGCGTGGCCCCGCCATTTCGATGTCGGGGTACTCCTGCATCGCCAGATCGACGCCCTTGTTCCGGCCGATGTTCGGGGCCGTCCCTCGGTTCCCCTCGATGTGAACGAACTTCCCGCTGCCGTCCATCGACTCGAACAGCATCTTCGCGGCGCTGTACGCGTGGTTGACGAAGTGCGGCGTGAAGAACGTCACGTACTCCCCGCCGGCGTCCTGCGGGACGTACCAGTCGGCGATGGTGACGGCGAGGACACCGGGGGTTCCCGCCTCCACCAGCGTCTCCGCCAGCGTGATCGCGGCAGCGTTGGTGTACGTCTGGCCGACGATGAAGTCGGCGTCGTTAGAGACCGCCGAATCGAACTGTTGCTGCTGCGTCTGGACCTCGCCGTTGTTCGTCTGGACGTTCGTGTCGTAGCCGAAGGCCTCGCACGCCTCCAGGTAGCCTTTCTCCCAGCTGAGCCAGTAGGAGTTCTGTCGGTTTGCGATGGACGCCATCGATGTCATCGAGCCATCGGATCCGTCCGAGCCGTTCGAGCCGTCCGAGGACGAGCCGTCCCCACCCGATGAGCCGTCACCGCCCGAGTTTCCGGTACATCCCGCGAGACCACCCAATGCGATCGCGGACCCGCCGACGGTGGTTTTCTTCATAAACCGGCGTCTCGTCTGGTTGGTGCTATCTTGTGCCATGTTTGCGTCAATAGGGTGTGGAGAGTCACCGGTTATATAGTTTATGGTCGATCATACGATACACTTCCTTAGTCATCCCTCTCGCCGGGCGCGGTCCGTTCCTGCTGGCTTATGCACCGAGATTCGTCAGTCCGTCACAGGGCGTCGCTACGGCGAATCGTCAGTACATCACTTTGCCTGCCGAGACGTTGAGATCCTGTCCGGTCATCCGATCGGCGTCGGTCGAACAGAGAAACGCGACAGTGTTCGCGACATCCTCTCTGTTTACCAGTTCGTGCCGGGGACTCTGATTTTCGGCGTCGGATCGGACCGCCTCGTAGGACCGACCGGTAGCCTCCGCTTTCTCTTCGAAGACGCGCCGGATGCGGGGCCCGTCGACCGATCCCGGACAGATCGCGTTGACGTTGATGTCGTGGTCGCCCACCTCGGCCGCGAGCGTTCGCGTGAAGCCGATGAGACCCATCTTCGCTGCCGCGTACGGTGTCCGCTGGGTGAGCGGCCGTTTCCCTGTCACCGAGGAGATGTTGACGATGCGGCCGTACGACTGTCGTTTCATCGAGGGAAGCAGCGTCCGGCAGGTGTAAAACGCTCCGCGGAGGTTCACGTCGAGCGTGGCGTCCCACTCGTCCGCGTCGATGGACTCGCACGGCGCAGTCGGTCCGGCGATGCCGGCGTTGTTAACGAGCCACTCCACGTTGCCGAACTCCTCGAGTGCGGTCTCGACCGTCGATTCGACGGAGTCGAGATCGGTGACGTCCGTCTCGAGCGCGCGGGCACGCCCGTTCTCGGCCTCGACGAGTTCGACGGTCTCCTGCATCTCGTCGGCGTTCAGGTCGGCGATGACGATATCGGCCCCGCGTTGTGCCAGTTCGACGCAGATTGCTTGACCGATACCGCGACCGCCACCGGTAACCAGCGCTGTGCTATCTTGCTGCATACGCTCACATTCCGAACAGTGTTAATAAACATTAGGGTATTTCACCCAAACTGAGCCTCGCACGTGCAGACGCACTACCGAGCGACAGCCGTGAGTCCGGGAACTGTCGCGGGTCCGCGTTGCGTCACGAACCGGTCGTCTCAGGCGCGTCCCCGGAAGAATTAACACGTTGAGATGGGTCGGTTGAGGTATGCCATACAGTGGCTACAGAGATCACTTTGACCGAAAGCTCATCATCTCCGTCGCGACGACCGGGGGACATCAAGGAAAAGAAGCGAATCCGAATCTTCCGACACAGCCCGCCGAAGTGGCACGGGACGTCGCCGCCTGTGAGGAGGCGGGGGCGTCGATCGTCCATCTCCACGCGCGTGACGAAGACGGGAACAAGACGAAATCGGTGGCGAGGTATCAGGAGCTCAGAGACGAAATCGACGAGCGCTGCGACGACATCATCGTCAACTTCACCACGGGCGGTGGCGGCATCTACCCGCGAGAAGAGCGCATCGCTCCGGTGCTAGAGACGGATCCACGACCGGAGATGGCGACCGTCGACCTCGGTCCGATCAACTTCGGCCAGACGCGGACGGCCGAGAACACGCGCGAACAGAACGAGGAGTACGCCGAGCGAATGCGTGCGGCCGGGGTCAAACCCGAACTCGAACTGTTCAATCCGGGCCACATCCCGGAGGCTGAACACCTGATCGAGAAGGGGCTCCTCGCGGAACCGTACTGGGCGACGGTCATCTTCGGGATGCAGAACGGGATGCCGCCCGGGCCGCATAACCTGAAGGCCTTCGTCGATAACCTGCCCGACCCCGTCGAGTGGCAGTGTCTCGCAGTCGGCAGACACCAGCTCCCGATGACGACGGCGGCCATCACGATGGGCGGTCACGTCCGCGTCGGAATGGAAGACAACGTCTACTACCGGAAGGGAGAACTCGCCGAGAGCAACGCGCAGCTCGTCAGGCGGACCGCACGCATCGCCGACGAACTCGAACGGTCCGTTGCGTCCCCCGCGGACGCTCGCGAGATGCTCGGAATCTGAGTCTCGACGCTTCGAGAGACCCGACCGAGCGTTCGAATTGTCCACGCATATTCGGGATGCGCGAATCCTCTCTCAGTCGCTATCCTCCACCGAACACCGGAGCTTTCGCGTCCGGTTCGGCCAGATCGCGCTCTCAAACGGGTCGGGATCGCAACTTTCGACGGCTCGGAGTTGCGGGTCCCGCCTGCCGACGGAAAGCCGCCGCTCGCTTATTCTCGGAGAACGGTTGTGGAGACGCGAATTTTATATACTATGTTGGCGTGTCACGTGCTACCAGGTATTTAATCCTTGAATGATATCGAGGAAGTATCTCGCGGTTCGGTACACGCGAACTTTATATACTACCGGGGATATGCGTACGCATGAACGGTAACAGCGGCAGTCGGCAGATTCAGGCCACGATGACCTCGCTCGAGATCCTGGAGAAGTTGCGCGAGTTGGACGGCGCTCGCGTGACGGAGCTCGCGGAGGCGCTCGACCTCTCGGCGAGCACCGTTCACGCTCACCTCTCGACTCTCGTCGGCGCGGATTACGTCGTCAAATCAGGAGACCGCTACCACCTCAGCCTCCATTTCCTCGGACTGGCCGACTACGTTCGCAACAGGCGAAACGCCTACAGGATCGCCGACTCGTACACAGACCAGCTCGCTCGGGAGACGGAGTGTCGCGCCGTCTTCGTCGTCGAGGAGAACGGTCGGGGTGTTTACATGTACACCTACTCCGGGAAGCACGCCGTCTGGAAGTACTCCACCGTCGGCAAGCGGTTCCACCTCCACCAGACCGCTGCCGGAAAGGCGATCCTCTCCCGGCTCCCTCGAGAGCGAGTCATCGACATCATCGAAGAGTGGGGACTCCCTGCAAGCACGGAGAACACCATCACCGACCGGTCCGTGCTACTCGAGGAACTGGAAGCTGTCGAGGACCGAGGTGTCGCTTTCAACGACGAGGAGCAGTTGAAGGGAGTGAAGGCCGTCGGGGTCCCCGTCGACGGCTCCGATGGCCGTGTGGTCGGTGCCTTTAGCGTCGCCAGTCCCGCAAATCGGATGACCGAAGATCGGTTCGAAGAGGAAATCCCGAGAACTCTCCTCGGCGTCGCAAACGAGTTCGAACTCGAGAACTCGATGTCCTGATGCCGATAGGATCCGAGCATATTCCCATTACAATCATACGTTTGTCATGGATCAAGCGATCCGAATTGAACTCGCCTTCGTCGTCTTTACACCCGCACTAATGTAATTTTTTCAGCACCACCACGATTCGAGGCTTCGGCCCGGTGATTGTCGATCAATTACGAGCCGCCCGTCGTCTCGAGTAGTCTGCGTCCGAATCCGAGCGACTCGATCCCTCTATGAAACACTGTATTAGAATAGAGGAGGGCAGCACGATCATGCCGTAATGAGTTTGGGAAACCGAGGAAGTCTCGGTTCGGAACACACTCTCCCCGACACAGCCACCTCGACGGCCGCCCCATAATTCTTATTACCCGCCTTCGGTGAGGTAGCGTATGGAGAGGCCAAAAACGGAGTCGGTACGGGCGACGGGGACCTCTATGCGCGTACTGACGGCCATCGCAGACCGGGATGAGGGAGTCTCTATCGCGGAGTTGGTCGAGAGCCTGGACCTGGCCAAGAGCACGGTGTACAAACACCTGATCACGCTCGAGGAGCACGGGCTCGTCGTCAAGCGCGAGGACGGCTACCGGCTCGGTCTCCGCTGCCTGGAGTTCGGCGGGATCGCTCGGCAGTACGACGGCGTCTACGACGTCGCGAAGCCGGAGGTGCGCAAGCTGGCCGAGGAGACGGGCGAACTGGCGAACCTGCTGTTCGAGGAGCGGGGGCTCGGCATCTACGTCTACACCGCTCGCGGCCGGCAGGCGATCGACTTCGACGTCCACCTGGGACGCCGCGTCTACCTCCACACGACGGCGCTCGGCAAGGCCCTGCTCGCGAGCCTCTCCGACGAGCGAGTCGACGAGATCGTCGACCGGCACGGGCTGCCGGCTCGGACCGACGAGACGATCACGACCCGGGACGCGCTGTTCGAGGAGCTCGACCGGATCCGCGAGGAGGGGTTCGCGTACAACGAAGAGGAGCGACTGGGCGGGCTCGGATGCGTGGGCACGCCGATCGAGACCGGAGAGCGTCGAAACGCCGCGATCAGCATCATGACGCCGATCAGCCGCCTGAAGCCCGAGGAGCAGCGGCGCGCGTACACCGAGAGCCTCAACCGGACGGCGAACGTGATCGAGGTCAACCTCACCCACGGACGGTCGTGAACACACGCGAATTACAATTACACCACCAGTCGACATCATTACAATCGTAGTAATGTAATGATCCGGGTGAATGAGCCGAATTCGGCAGCGGAGCCGCTCGCCGGCCGAACGAATGACACGACTCGCAGTTCGAATATAGGAAACCGATTTTCTTCTCGACGGTGGGTGATTCGACCCGAATCTGGATCGGATTCGGTCGTATTGGCTCTCGGTGACTGACCGAAACAGGCGATATTTCGGTCAAAGCCGACAGAACGTCCGAAATGACTCGAAAAAACACCAGTAGCAAGACAACGTCGTAATGTACGATATTCCGAAAACTCGATAATCAGTCGTTCGGAATGACGAAACATCTCGGCTGCGGATCGGCAGCGGGCCGAGAAGGGTTACGCGACGCGGTTCCGCAGCGATTCGGCCGCCTGATAGCGCTCGACGTTCTCCGTCACGAGCTCGGCGATGTCGAGGTGGTACCGGTTGGTCGCTGACCCCTTGTGCGGCGAGATGATCACGTCCTCGAAGCCCCAGAGCGGGGAGTCGTCTGGGAGCGGCTCGGTCTCGAACACGTCCAGCCCCGCGCCGCCGATCGCGTCGCTCTCGAGCGCGTCGACGAGCGCGGTCTCGTCGACTAACGGGCCTCGGGCGACGTTGATCAGGTACGCGTCGTCGCGCATCGCCTCGAACTCCGCCTCCCCGATGAGCCCGTCGGTCTCGGGGGTGTGCGGCAGCGCGAGCGCGACGAAGCGCGCGTCGTCGATGGCGTCGTGGAGGTCCGACGGGTCGAATATCTCCGACACGCCCGGGACCGGCTCGTCGGACCGTCTGATCCCGATCACGTCCATCCCGAGCGCGTCGGCGCGCTCGGCGATCCCCCGGCCGATCGTTCCGAGACCGACGACGCAGAGCCGCTCGTTCTCCACGGTGAACGGCCGCTCGTACGCCGGCGTGTACCAGTGCCGCTCGTTCTGGTGGTCGCGGTACACGTGGTGGAGACGCGCGAGCGACAGCATGTAGCCGAGCGCGACCTCGCTGACGGTGGTGTCGTGAATGCCGGTGCTGTTGGTGAGCGGGACGCCCGCCGCCTCGTAGGCCGCGGTGTCGAACTCGTCGTAGCCGGCGCGGATACAGTGGACCCACCCCGCGTCGAGGAACTCCGGTCGGGGGACGTAGGTGGCGACGGCGTCGGTCTCGTCGTAGCTCTCGCCGTCGCCGACCAGTCCGACGTCGAGGTCGAGGTCGTCGAACGCCTTAACGAAGGCCTCGGGCGGAATGACGTTCTCGACGGAGTCGTGAACGGACAGGGTATCGAGTTGCGCTCGGTCTGACATACGCGGACCGTCGTCACAGCGGCGTATCAGTCCTTCGGGAGCCGGCAAGATTAGGGACGCGGCCGCGACGGCTCGGTCCGCAGCGACGCTCGAAGCGACGAAACCGGCCTCGACAGGTACCTTTATTTAACCCCGGACCGGAGCCAGAAGTATACGATCAAATAAAAGATGAACGTTACAGAAGCCATCGCGAAAGCACTGAAAGAGGAGGGTGTAGAGTATCTGTTCGGATTCCCGAGTAACCCGCTGTTCGACACGGGCGCCGCCGAAGACGCCGGTCTCCGGACGATCATCACTCGTCAGGAGCGGACGGCGGTCCACATGGCGGACGCTATCGGCCGGCTCACGTCCGGCGACGAGGTCGTCGCCTTCGCCTGCCAGCACGGTCCGGGGACGGAGAACTCCATCGGCGCCGTCGCGCAGGCGTACGGCGAGTCGTCGCCGCTGGTGGCGATCCCGGCCGGCTACGATCGCGCCAAGACGGACGTCGATCCGAAGTTCAACTCCCTGGTGAGCTACCAGAGCGTGAGCAAGACGTGCGAGCAGCTCTCGGACCCGGACGCGGTCGGGGAGACGTTCCGCCGGGCGTTCACCGCGGCGCGCAACGGCCGCCCCCGCCCCGCGGTCGTCGAGGTGCCGAAGGATGTCTTCTGGGAGGAGATCGGCGACTTCGAGTACGAGCCGTCGAGCGCCAACCGCGCGGGCGTGGACCCCGACGCGGTCCCGGCGGTCGCGGACGCCCTCGTCGACGCGGAGAACCCGGTCATCTTCGCCGGACAGGGCGTTCACTACGCCAACGGGTGGGACGAGCTGAAGGAGCTCGCCGAAACGCTCGAAGCGCCGGTCGCCACGAGCCTGAACGGGAAGAGCGCCTTCCCCGAGAGCCACCCGCTCTCGCTCGGCGCCGGGAGCAAGAGCGAGCCCGGACAGCTCGCGCACTTCCTCGACGAGTGCGACGTCCTCTTCGGCGTCGGCTGCAGCTTCACCGAGACCGCCTACGGGATCACGGTCCCCGAGGGCAAGACGGTGATCCACTCGACGCTCGATCCCACCGACATCGACAAAGACGTCGGCTCGGAGATGGCGCTCGTCGGCGACGCGCAGCTCGTCCTCGACGCGGTGACCGACGCCGTGGCGGAGCGCGTCGACGACGACCGCGGCCGCTTCGACGACGTGGCCGAGGAGATCGCGGCGGTCAAGGCCGACTGGCTCGACGAGTGGGAGCCGAAGCTCACGTCCGACGAGACCCCGATCAACCCCTACCGCGTGATCCACGAGATCACGAACGTCGTCGACCCCGACGAGACGGTCATCACGGCCGACGCCGGGAACCCGCGGGACTTCCTCGCGCCGTTCTACGAGACGGACGAGCCACTCTCGTACATCGGCTGGGGGAAGACGACGCAGTTGGGCTACGGGCTCGGGCTCGCGATCGGCGCGAAGGTCCGCTTCCCCGAGAAGCTCTGTCTCAACATCATGGGCGACGGCGCCATCGGAATGACCGGACTCGACTTCGAGACGGCGGTCCGCGAGGACGCCCCGATCCTCACCGTCCACCTGAACAACTACGAGATGGCGTCGTACGACACGCCGTTCGGCGGCGACTTCGCCGACGTCGGCGAGGCCCTCGGCGGCTACGGGGAGCGCGTCGAGGACCCCGAGGAGGTCGCGCCCGCGCTCGAACGCGCCATCGAGAAGACGGAGGAGGGCACGCCGGCCCTCTTAGAGATAATCACCGCCAAGGAGACGGAGCTCTCTCGGCCCGACCTGGAGTGAGGCCCGGGAGAGCTCGGCGGTCGACGGCGCCCGCGGCCCGGTAGTCCGAGGTCGGCCCGGTCGGTGGACCGCGTTCGAGATGCTCGGACGGGCCGACCGGGCGGCGGGGCGTTTCGCGGAGCGCGGCGAGGCGCCGCGTGGCCGCCTCGTCGACCGATCCCGTATGCTCGTATTTCGATCCGCGCTCGACGGTCCGCCGCGCCGGCGCGAGGGGCCGCGCATCGCGAGACGGGACGGTGACGCCCATAAGTATTTATGCGATTCGCGTAATCGATCGGTATGACGCTAGAAGACGACTCATTGGAGTATCACCGGGCCGACCCGCCCGGGAAGATCGAGATCGCGACGACGAAGCCGACGAACACCCAGCGAGACCTCTCGCTGGCCTACTCGCCCGGCGTGGCGGGGCCGTGCCGCGAGATCGCAGACGACCCCGAGAAGGCGTACGACTACACGGCGAAGGGGAACCTCGTCGGGGTCGTCTCGAACGGCTCGGCCGTGCTCGGTCTCGGCGATATCGGCGCCACGGCGTCGAAGCCGGTCATGGAGGGGAAGGGAGTGCTGTTCAAGCGGTTCGCGGACGTCGACGTCTTCGACGTCGAGCTCGACATCGCGGACGTCGACCCCTTCTGCGAGGCCGTCGCGGCGATGGAGCCGACGTTCGGCGGGATCAACCTCGAAGACATCAAAGCGCCGGAGTGCTTCGAGATCGAGGACCGGCTCCAGGACGAGATGGACATCCCGGTGTTCCACGACGACCAACACGGCACCGCCATCATCAACGGCTCCGGCCTGATCAACGCCGCCGACATCGTCGACAAGGACCTCGGCGACGTGAAGGTCGTGTTCTCGGGAGCCGGCGCGTCGGCGCTCGCGACCGCGCACTTCTACGTCTCGCTCGGGGTCGAGCGGGACAACATCACGCTCTGTGACTCGACGGGCATCATCACGGAGGCGCGGGCCGAAGCGGGCGACGTCAACGAGTACAAGCGTGAGTTCGCCCGGGACGTCCCGGACGGCGACCTCGCCGACGCGATGGAGGGCGCGGACGTGCTGGTCGGCCTCTCGGCCGGCGGGATCGTCTCGCCGGAGATGGTGCGGTCGATGGCCGACGATCCGATCATCTTCGCGATGGCGAACCCGACCCCGGAGATCGGCTACGAGGAGGGGAAGAACGCCCGCGACGACACGGTGGTCATGGCGACGGGCCGGTCCGACTACCCGAACCAGGTGAACAACGTGCTCGGCTTCCCGTTCATCTTCCGCGGCGCGCTCGACGTCCGGGCCTCGGAGATCAACGAGGAGATGAAGGTCGCCTGCGCGGAGGCGCTGGCGGAGCTGGCGCGGCAGGACGTCCCCGACGCGGTGCTGAAGGCGTACGGCGACGAGCCGCTCCAGTTCGGGCCGGAGTACATCCTCCCGAAGCCGGTCGACCCGCGCGTGCTGTTCGAGGTCGCGCCGGCGGTCGCGGAGGCGGCCATGGAGTCCGGCGCCGCGCGCGACGAGGTCGACCTCGAAGCGTACCGCGACGACTTGGAGGCGCGCGTCGGGAAGTCGCGCGAGATGATGCGGATCGTCGTCAACAAGGCGAAACAGGACCCCAAGCGCATCGCGCTCGCCGAGGGTGAAGACGAGAAGATGATCCGCGCGGCGTACCAGCTCTCCGAGCAGGGGATCGCCGAGCCCGTCCTGCTCGGCGACGCCGACGCCATCGCCGGGACCGTCGGCGACCTCGGCCTCGACTTCGAGGCGACCGTCGTCGACCCGACCACCGGGGAGTACGACGAGTACGCGGACCGCCTCCACGAGCTCCGCAAGCGGAAGGGCATCACCCGCAGCGAGGCGGGCGACCTGATCCGCAACAACACCGACTACCTCGGCAGCGTGATGGTCGACCAGGGCGACGCCGACGCCATGCTGACGGGGCTAACCCACCACTACCCCTCGGCGCTCCGGCCGCCGCTGCAGGTCATCGGGACCGCCGACGACGCCGAGTACGTCTCCGGCGTCTACATGCTGACGATCGGGAACCGGGTCGTGTTCTTCGCCGACGTCACGGTCAACCGGGAGACCGACGCCGACGTGCTCGCCGAGACGACGCGCCACACCGCGGACCTGGCGCGGCAGTTCAACGTCGACCCGCGGGCGGCGCTGCTGTCGTACTCCAACTTCGGGAGCGTCGACGCCGACACGACCGAGGCGCCGCGGGAGGCGGCCGCCATGCTCCGCGACGACCCGGCGGTCGACTTCCCGGTCGACGGTGAGATGCAGGCCGACACGGCGCTCGTCGAGGAGATGCTCACCGACACCTACGAGTTCTCCGAGCTCGACGAGGCCGCAAACGTCCTCGTCTTCCCGAACCTGGAGTCGGGGAACATCGGCTACAAGCTGCTCCAGCGGCTGGGCGACGCGGACGCCATCGGCCCGATGCTCGTCGGCATGGACGAGCCGGTCCACGTGCTCCAGCGGGGCGACGAGGTCAAGGACATCGTCAACCTCGCGAGCGTCGCCGTCGTCGACGCCCAGCAGCGCGAGTAACCGCCGCGACGGGACCGCGTCCGGGCGGTTCGAACCCCCGACGCGTTCCGCGCGACTCGGAGCGACGACTCGCGTCCTCCCGGCAGTCGTACCGTGTTGACGCGTAACATTCATGCCTACGCCACACTGAGGACAGTCAATTAACCGATGGGATCGAAGAACACAGCACCGGATCCGTCCACCGACCCGCGGGCGAATTACGATTACCAGAGCGAGACCGAGCACGACTCGTCGCTCGTCGCCGACCTCGACGCGCTCGTCGACGGCGACGTGCGCTTCGACGAGTACTCCAAGCAGATGTACGCGACCGACGCCAGCGCGTACGAGGTGACGCCGATCGGGGTCGTCTACCCGACCTCGACCGCGGACGTCGCCGCCGTGATGGAGTACTGCGCCGCGGAGGAGATCCCCGCGCTCCCCCGCGGCGGCGGGACGAGCCTCGCCGGCCAGTCGGTGAACGAGGCGATCGTCTTGGACTTCACGCGGTACATGACCGACGTGGTCGACGTCGACCCCGAGGGCGAACGGGCCCGGGCCCGGACGGGGATCACCCTCGGCGAGCTGAACCGCACCCTCGAGCCGCACGGCCTGAAGTTCGCCCCCGACCCGTCGACGGCGGACCGGAGCGCGCTCGGCGGCGCCATCGGGAACAACACGACCGGGGCGCACTCCCTGAAGTACGGGAAGACGGACGCCTACGTGGAGGAGGTCGAGGCGGTGCTGGCCGACGGGAGCGTCGAGACGTTCGGCGAGGTCTCGGTCGCGGAGCTCCGCGGGGCGGCCGACCCCGACGGAACGACCCTCGAACGCATCTACGCGGAGATCGTCCGAATCATCGACGAGGAGGCCGACGAGGTCGACGAGCGGTACCCCGACCTCAAGCGGAACGTGTCGGGGTACAACCTCGACGTGCTGATCGAGGAGGCCGAATCGGGGACCGTCAACCTCGCGCGCCTGCTGGTCGGGAGCGAGGGGACCCTCGCGATCGTCACCGAGGCCGAAGTGAGCTTGGAGCCGATTCCGGAGACGAAGGGGGTCGCGCTGCTCACGTACCACGACCTGCTCGACGCGATGGAGGACGTCGGCCCGATCCTCGAACACGACGCGGCGGCGGTCGAAGTGCTCGACGGCGTCCTCGTCGACCTGGCGCGCGAACTCGAGGAGTTCAAGGACGTCATCGGCCTGTTGCCCGACGAGACCGACTCGTTCCTGCTGATCGAGTTCTACGCCGACGACGAGGAGTCGGCCAAGAGGCAGGTCGACGACCTCATCGAAGACCGCGTCGGCGACTTGGCGTTCGACGGGATGGCGGCGTACGACGAGGAGACCCAGAAGAAGTTCTGGAAGATGCGCAAGGCGTCGACGCCGATCCTGCTGTCGCGGACGGGCGACGAGAAGCACATCGCGTTCATCGAGGACCTCGCGATTCCGCCGGAGCACCTGCCGGAGTACACCAAGGAGTTCAAGGAGATCTTCGAGGACCACGACACGTTCGGGAGCTTCTACGCGCACGCCGGCCCGGGTTGCATGCACGTCCGGCCGCTCATCAACACGAAGAACGCCGAGGGGACCGAGACGATGGTGTCCATCTCCGACGCCGCCACGGACCTCGCGGTGAAGTACGGCGGGTCGGTCTCCGGCGAGCACGGCGACGGGCGCGCCCGGACCCAGTGGAACCGGAAGCTGTACGGCGATCGCCTCTGGCACGTCTTTCAGGACCTGAAAACGGCGTTCGACCCCGACTGGCTGCTCAACCCCGGGAGCGTCTGCGGCGACCACGACATGAGCGAGAACCTCCGGTTCGGGGAGGAGTACGAGTTCGACGCCGGCTTCGAGCCGGCCTTGGAGTGGGAGAACGAGAACGGGTTCCAAGGAATGGCCGAACTCTGTCACGGCTGTGGCGGGTGTCGCACCAGTCAGGAGGGCGCGGGCGGCGTGATGTGTCCGACCTACCGGGCGTCACAGGAGGAGATCACCAGCACTCGCGGTCGCGCGAACCTGCTCCGGCAGGCGATGAGCGGGGACCTCTCCGAGGACGAGCGGTTCGACACGGAGTTCATGCGCGAGGTGCTCGACCTCTGCGTCGGCTGTAAGGGGTGTTCGATCGACTGTCCCAGCGAGGTCGACATGGCGAAGATGAAGGTGGAGGTGGAACACGCCCACCACGAGGAACACGGGGCGGACCTCCGGTCGAAGCTGTTCGCGAACGTCGACGCGCTCTCGAAGCTCGGGAGCGCGACGGCGCCCCTGTCGAACCTCGGCACCAAGGTCCCCGGCGCGCGCGTCGTCATGGAGAAGACGCTCGGGATCGCCCGAGAGCGCTCGCTCCCGACGTTCCACCGCGAGACGTTCGTGGACTGGTGGGCTGACCGCGGCGGGTCGACGGTGAGCGAGTCGACCGCGGACCGGCGCGTCGTGCTGGTGCCCGACACGGTCACGAACTACAACAACCCGAAGGCCGGGAAGGCCGCGGTCAGGGTGCTCGAAGCGGCGGGCGTCCACGTCTCCGTCGCCGAGGAGATCACCGACAGCGGCCGCCCCGCGCACTCGAAGGGGCTCCTCGGGAAGGCCCGCGAGACGGCCGAAGCCAACGTCGCGACGCTGGCGGCGCACGTCGACGACGGGCGCGACGTCGTCGTGGTCGAGCCGTCCGACGCCGTCATGCTGCAGTCCGACTACCTCGACCTGTTGTCGTCCGACGCCGCGGCACAGGTCGCCGAGCACGCCTACGGCGTGTTGGAGTACCTCGACACCCGCCGGCTCGACGAGGCGCTCGACGCCGACGGCGGCGCGGAGCGGCTCACCTACCACGGCCACTGCCACCAGAAGTCGGTGAAGAAGGACCACCACGCGGTCGGCGTCCTCCGGCGGACGGGGTTCCGGGTCGACCCGCTCGACACCTCCTGCTGCGGGATGGCCGGGACGTTCGGCTACGAGTCGGAGCATTACTCGATGAGCCAGGCCATCGGCTCCATGCTGTTCGACCGGATCGACGACAGCGACGGCGACTCCGTCGTCGCCCCCGGGGCCTCCTGCCGGACGCAGATCGGCGACGAGTACGACGAGAAGCCGCCGCACCCGATCGAGAAGATCGCCGACGCGCTGGCGTAGGGCGCCTCGGCTCGCGGACGTCGTTCGGTAGTTAAATAGGGACGAGCGCGGCGACGGTGTTTATCAATGGTTGCGAGGGTGCAGTGGCGCGTGCCGGTGAGCGGCCGACAGGCCGTGAACCGCACGCGCGAGGGAGTCGCGAACGGAGTGAGCGACGAGGCTGGGGAGGCGTGAGGTGCNNTGGAGTGGTTCACCGTCGATCCGAAGTCAACCGTTTATAAACAAACGCGACGAGAAACCGTTTTTCCGTATCAGTCGCCGAACGCGCCGCCCTCGCGCCACTCGTCGAGCGTCGTCTGGTCCCCGGCGACGTCGGCGAACACGGACTCCGTGTGCTCGCCCAGACGCGGCGCGGGCGACCGGATGACGTCGTCGTGCTCGGGGAAGTTGATCGGGTGGCCCGGGAGCAGGCACTCGCCCCAGTCGGGGTCGTCGTGTTCGACGACGAGGTCGCGCGCCCGCGTCTGGTCGTAGTGGACGACGTCCTCAACGTCGTTTATCGGGCCGCAGGGGAAGCCGTAGTCGATGAGGCGGTCGAGCCAGTACTCCGTCGACTCCGTCGCAAACTCCGCCTCGATGATCCCGACGACGGCGTCGGCGTNNCGGCCGACCAGCTCGACGAAGTCGTCCCACCGGTCGTCGCTCGGGACGCCGGTGACGAGGGCGCCGTCGGCGGTCTCGAACCGCTGGTAGGGGACGAGCGTCTGGTGGGAGGTGCCCTGCGGCCCCGGCACCGACCCGTCCATCGAGTACGACGTGAGGTACTCGTTCAGCAGCGTCACGATGGAGTCGAAGAGGCCGACGTCGAACTTGCCGTTGAACGAGTCGGCGGCGGAATCGGCCTCCCCACCCTCCGCGCCGCCGGCGTCCTCGCCCTCCGCGCCGCC
>NZ_NHPG01000096.1:0-36725 GCF_002252965.1 Halorubrum sp. Ea1 | reverse complement strand
CTCCCGGAGCGCCGGGTGGCTGTCGACGCACGGCGACTCGCTGATCACGCGCGGGGCGACGTCGCAGTCGTGGAGCTCGGCAGCGGCGTAGAGGATCCGCTCGAGCTCGGTGCGCGCGTACGTCATCAGCGCGGTCGTCTCGCCGCGGACCTCCGCCTCGATGGTCACTTCCTCGGCGATGACGTTGCTCGCGGAGCCGCCCTCGATCTTGCCGACGTTCACCCGCGTCGCCCCGTCGCGGTGGCGCGGGATCCCGTACGCGTTCTGGATCGCGGCCGCGGCGGCCTGCATGGCGTTCGCCCCCTCGTTCGGCGCCTTCCCCGCGTGGGCGCTCGCTCCCTCGAAGGTGGCCGTCAGGTGCGCCATCGCCAGGGGGCTCTCCACGCCGGCGACGATCTCGCCGGTCGGGTGGCCGAGCCCGACGTGGAGCGCGAACAGGTAGTCGACGTCGTCGAGGTGGCCGCTCTCGGCCATCGCCTTCCCGCCCCCGGAAATCTCCTCGGCCGGCTGGAAGAACACTTTGAGCGTCCCCTCGAACGCGCTCTCTCTGATCGCCTCGATCGTTCCGAGCGCAATCGCGAGGTGCGCGTCGTGACCGCAGGCGTGCATGTAGCCGTCGTGTTCGGACCGGAACCCCTCCGCCGTCGGCCGGTGGTCGGGGTCCTCGGACTCGTGGATCGAGATCCCGTCGAGGTCGACGCGCAGGCCGATACACGGCCCCTCGCCCTGCGAGAGCGTCGCGACGACGCCGGTGTGGCCGCCAGCGGTGCGCTCGAGGAGGTCCTCGCTCACCCCCGCATCACGGGCGCGGTCGAGCCACGGGCGTATCTCGTCGTCGTCGGGGACGGCCATCCGCGCGTCGGTCGCGAGGGCGTCGCGGCCGACGGCGACCTCGTCGACGCCGATCCGTTCGAGCTCCGCGACGACGCGCGCGGTCGTCCGGAACTCGCGCCACCCCGGCTCCGGGTGGCGATGGAACGCCCGTCGGAGGTCGCTCAGTCTCGCTCGCGCGTCGTGGGACATCTGTTCGGGGCGAAAGCGGTCAGGCTACTTAAGAATAGTCGATACCTCATCTCTCCGGTCGCCGTCGACGACGTCCGCCGCGAGGGTCGGTCCGCGTCGCCCGCGGCCGACATCGCCCGCGGTTTCGGCCGAGCCGTCGGTCGTCCGCGTCGGCGAGCCGGCGTCGACCGGGCTACAGTTCGACCTCGGTGCCGTCGCCCGCCTCGACCGCCCGCCGGTAGACCGCCTCGCCCGCCGCGGCGTCCAGCGTCGCGGACCCGACGCTCACGACCGCCAACACCCCGTCGGGCGACTCCCTGACGTACCCGTCCGCGAGGGGGACGCCGAGTTCGACCAGGTCGTCGACGTCGAGGTCGCTCGCGAGGAGGTCGCCGGTCTCGGCGGCCTCGTCGGGCACGTCGGCGAACACCCGCTCGGCGCGGTCGAGCACGCGGGGATCGAGCTCCTGCGTCTCCGCCGTGAACGCGCCGACCGCGACGACGAGGGCCCCCGCGTCGAGCGCGTCGGGCGGGAAGACGGGCTCGGTCGCGGTCGTCGCGGTCACGACCACGTCGGCGCCCGCGACGGCCTCGCCGGGCGTGTCGACCGCGCGCGCCGGGATCCCCTCGCCGCGCAGGTCCGCCGCGCACGCCTCCCGCGAGTCGCTCGGCGAGTGGACCCGAACGTCCGACAGCTTCGCGACGGTCGCGATGGCGCGCGTCTGCCAGCGCGCCTGTGCGCCCGCGCCCACGACGCCGAGAGTGAGCCCCTCGCCGTCGGGCTCCGGAGCCAACGCCCGGACCGAGACCGCCCCGATACAGCCGGTTCGGGCGTTCGTGATCGCCGTCCCCGCGATGAACGCCTTCGGGAGACCCGTTCGGGCCTCCGTGAGCACGATCTGCGCGTTGATCGTCGGGAGCCCGCGCTCCGCGTTCCCCTCGTGGACGCCGACGAGCTTCGTCGCGTAGTGGTCCGCCCCGTGGACGTACGCCGGCATCGCGATGCCGGTTCCGAGGGGGTCGTCGCCGTCGAGCCCCGCGCCGACCGGGAAATGCGGCCGGTGCGGTCGTTCGACCTCGCCGGCGGCCTGCTTGACTAACGCGTCGTCCACCACGTCGACGAGCGACGCCAGGTCGAGGCGGCGGTCGACCGCCTCCGCGGAGAGTGCGAGCACCATGCCCGGGTCGTCGCTCCGCGGCGACTTAGCCCGTTCGTCGGGCGATCCGTTCGGGCCGGCTCGCTCTCCGAACCGCGGCGGGGTCGCGAAGGGAGCCGCTCGGCGTCGGAGGTTTATGATCTCGGGGCGCGATCGGGGGGTATGGACACGCTTGTCGTCGGCGGGGGCGTCGTCGGGCTCTCGGCCGCGTACGCGTTGGCCGACCGCGGCGCGGACGTGACCCTCGTCGAGAAGGGGTCGCTCGGGAACGCCAGCACCGCCCGCTCGGCCGGCGGGATCCGGTCGCAGTTCTCTTCGCGCGTGAACGTCGAGCTCTCGCTCGCCAGCAAGGAGGTGTGGGACGCCTTCGAGGAGCGGTTCGGCGTCGACATCGGACTGCGGAAGACCGGCTACCTGCTCCTGGCTCGGACGGAGAGGGTCGCGGAGCGGTTCCGCGCGAACGTCGACACGCAGCGTGCGCTCGGCGCCGAAAGCGAACTGCTCACGCCCGCGGAAGCGACCGACCGCTGCCCGGGCCTCGACCCGGAGCCGTTCGTCGCGGCCGCGTACAACCCCGACGACGGGTTCGCCGACCCGAACCTCGCCGTCCAGGGGTACACCGCGGCCGCCCGCGAACGGGGGGTCGACGTTCGGACGAAGACGGCGGTCACGGGCCTCCACCGCGAGGGCGACCGCGTCGTCGGCGCTGACCTCCGCGCGGTCGGCGCGACGGACTCCGAGCGCCGCGAGGTCGACCGCGTCGTCAACGCCGCGGGCGCGTGGGCCGCGACGGTCGGCGCGATGGCCGGCGTCGACCTCCCGATCTCGCCTCGGCGCCGACAGATCGCCGTCGTCGACCCCGCGCCGCCGGTCCCCGAGTCGGTCCCGCTGACGATCGACCTCGAGACGGGCTCGTACTTCCGCCCCGAGCGGGACGGGGCGGCGCTCGTCGGGGGCCACTTCGACGAGGCGGACCCCGCTCGAGACCCCGACGACTACGACGAGGGGATGGACGTCGAGTGGGCGGCGCGCGCGGTCGAGCGCGCCGCCGACTACGCCGAGTACTTCGGCCCCGACACGCGGATCAGGCGCGGCTGGGCCGGTCTGTACGCGGTCACACCCGATCACCACCCGATCGTCGAGGAGACGCTCCCCGGCCTCGTGACCGTCGCCGGGTTCTCCGGCCACGGCTTCCAACACGCGCCCGCCGCGGGCCGGATCGCCGCCGACCTCGCCGTCGACGGAGACACGGACCTCCTCGACGTCTCGCCGCTGTCGCTGGACCGGTTCGAGCGCGGAGAGACGCTCAGCGAGCGACACGTCGCCTGAACGGTCGCGGCGCGGCTTGGAGAGCAGGAGGGAGCGGGAGAGCGAGGGGGACGTATCGTGCGTGAAACCGACCCCGCCTACTCCCCGTCCGGCGACGACACCCGCACGACCTGCTTACCGATGTTGTCGCCGGCGAACAGCCCGAGGAAGGCGTCCGGAGCGTTCTCCAGGCCGTCGACGACCGTCTCGCGGTGCGTCAACTCGCCGCTCGCGACCCACCGTCCGAGCCGCTCGCTGGCCTCGCCGAACCGGGTCGCGAAGTCGCTCACGAGCAGCCCCTCGACCCGCGCCCGGACCGGGATCAGCTGGGGGAGCTTCCGCGGGCCCGTCGGGATCTCCTCGTCGTTGTAGTGGGCGATCTGCCCGCAGACGGCGACGCGCGCGTCGAGGTTCAGCTGCGTGAACACGGCGTCCGTGATGGGCCCGCCGACGTTGTCGAAGTAGACGTCGACGCCGTCCGGCGCGGCCGACTCCAGCGCGTCGCGGTAGTCGTCGGTCGTCTCGTAGTTGATCGCCGCGTCGAAGCCGAGGTCGTCGGTGAGCCAGTCGGTCTTCTCGTCGCTGCCGGCGAAGCCGACGACGCGGCAGCCGGTTCGCTTCGCGATCTGGCCGACGACCGAGCCGACCGCGCCCGCGGCGCCGGAGACGACGACCGTGTCGCCGGGCTTCGGCTCGCCGACCTCCAGGAGCCCGAAGTAGGCGGTCCGCCCCGGCATCCCGAGGGCGCCGAGGTAGGTCTCGGGGTCGGCGACCGCGGGGTCGACCGGGGCGACGTCGGCCGCGTCGAGCGCCGCGTAGTCGGCCCACCGCCCCTCGCCCGTCACGAGGTCGCCCGCGTCGTACGCGTCGTGCGCGCTCTCGACGACCTCGCCGACGACGCCGCCTCTGAGCGGGTCGCCGACCGCCCACGGCTCCGCGTACGATTCGGCGTCGCGCATCCGACCGCGCATGTACGGGTCCACGGAGAGGTAGCGCGTGCGGACGAGGAGCTCGCCCGGCGCGGGGGAGGGGACGTCGGTCTCCCGCAGTTCGAAACAGTCCTCGTCGGGCTCGCCGGTCGGTCGCTCGGCGAGCACCCACTCGCGGTTGGTGTCCGTCACGGTCGGCGTTGACCCCTGCGCCCCAATAGGGTTTGGACGCCAGCAGGGCACGGGGCCGAATCGGGGGCGACGGCGACCCAGCTTCGCCGGGTGATTTTTTCCGACGGCCCGCGAGGGTGACGGGTATGGACGCGTTGCACTCGTTCGAGGGGCAGACGCTGCGAGCGATCAGACGAGACCTCCACCGCCACGCCGAGGCGGGCTGGAAGGAGTTCCGGACCTCCGCGCTGCTGGCGGCCGAACTCGACGGCCTGGGGTACGACGTGCTCGTCGGCGAGGACACCGTCGCACCGGACGAGCGGATGGGCGTGCCGCCGGTCGACGAGGTCGCCGCGGCCAAGGAGCGCGCTCGGGAGGCCGGCGCGCCGGCGGCGTACCTCGACGCGATGGGCGACGTCACCGGGGTCATCGCGACGCGGGAGTTCGGCGACGGCCCGACGATCGGACTGCGGACCGACATCGACGCGCTCGAACGACAGGAGGCGATGGACGACGACCACCGCCCGGCCGCGGAGGGGTTCGCGAGCGTCCACCCCGGCGAGATGCACGCCTGCGGCCACGACGCGCACGCCGCGATCGGCGTCGGCGTGGCCCGGGCGTTCGCCGAGAGCGGGTTCGACGGCACGCTGAAGTTCTTCTTCCAGTCGGCCGAGGAGGGCGGGCGCGGCGGCAAGCCGATGGCCGAGAGCGGCCACCTCGACGACGTCGACCGCCTGCTCGCCGTCCACGTCGGGCTCGACGAGCCGACGGGGACGGTCGTCTCGAGCTACGACGCCCCGCTGTCGAACGCGAAGGTCGACGTGACGTTCTCCGGGGAGCCGGCCCACGCGGGCGGCGAGCCGCACGCCGGGCGGAACGCGCTGCAGGCGGCGACCGCGGCGATCGGGAACCTCTACGGGATCGCGCGCCACGGCGACGGCGCGACGCGGGTCAACGTGGGCAGGGTGAGCGCGGACAACGCCCAGAACGTGGTCTGCGAGGAGGCGACGATGCGGGTCGAGGTGCGCGGCGAGACCCACGACCTCAACGAGTACATGCTCGGGCGGGCTCGCGAGGTCGTCGACGGCGCGGCGACGATGCACGACGTCGACGTCGAGACGAGCCTCTACGGGAAGACCACGACCTTCCGCAACGACGACGCGGTGGTCGACGTGGTCGAGGCCGCGGCGGAGGCGACGCCGAGCGTCGACCGGATCATCGAGAAGGAGTTCGGCGGCAGCGAGGACGCCTCCTACCTCATTCGCCGCGTGCAGGACCAGGGTGGGACCGCCACGTACCTCGGCGTCGGCGCGAGCAATCCCTCGGGCCACCACACGGCGTACTTCGACGTCGACGAGGACGCGATCGACGTCGGCGTCGACGTGATCGTCGACGCGATCGGTCGGCTGGCCTGACGTATCCCGCTCGGGGACCTGAAGTATCCAGCCCGGGGGCCTGACGTATCCCGCTCGGGGGCCTGACACGGTGGCGTCCGCTAGGCGTCCGCCTGACGGACGCGCCGAGGCGGGACGCTCAGGTCGAGTCCGTCGACAGCACGAACAACGTGTACGCGCCGCCGAGCACCAGTATCGCGATCAGGAGGACCGGCATGATCGTTTCCAGCTGCGTCGCGCTCAGACCGAACATATCCCCGCTAGCGGCCAGGCGCATTTCAAGCTATCCACCGGGTGAGCGTCGTCGCCCTGGTTCATCCCTCGCCCAACGGGATCGAGAGGCCGCCGGCCACGCGCTGGACGTCGGTCCCGAACGGTGCGGAGCGCTCCGCGACGGTCTCCCGGACCCACTCGGCGACGTCGGGGTCCGCGAGCGTCGCCGCCTCGTCGACGATCGCGGTCGGCTCGACGAACAGCTCGTCGAGGTCGCCGTCGCGGACGACCAGCTCGAACACCGCGCTGCGCTTGTTGTGAACCCCCTGCCGGTCGACGTAGTCGACGTAGTCGTCGACGAAGTCGCCCGCGTCGTAGACGATCGGCCGTCCCCGATACACCTCGACGCCCTGGAGGACGTGCGCGCTGTGGCCGTGGACGACGTCGACGCCCCGATCGACGAGCCAGCGCCCGAACCGCTCGTGGACCCGCCGCGGTTCGGTCTCCCAGTTCGCGCCCCAGTGCAGGGAGGCGACGACGAGGTCCGGGTCGTGCGAGCGGGCGCCGTCGAGGACTCCCTCGACGAGCGAGCGCGTCGCGGGGACCGAGGGGTCGAGCGTCGCGAAGGCGGTGCCCGGCCCGTCTCGGGTCGCGGCGAACGCCTCGGACTGGTCGGTGAGGCCGAACGCCGCGACCGTGAGGTCGCCCGCCTCGAACACCGCGGGCTCGAGCGCCGCCCCGAGATCGGTCCCGGCGCCGGCGCGGGCGATCCCCGCGTCGCCGAGGTGGGCTCGCGTGTCGCGGAGCGCGGGCTCGCGGAAGTCGAGGATATGGTTGTTCGCGAGCGAGACGAACGAGGCGCCGGCGGCCTCCAGCGCCGGGATCGCGAAGTCCGGGGCCGACCGGAAGTAGTACACCTTGTCGGGCCACCGCGTGCCGCGCTCGGAGACGCAACACTCCAGGTTGGCGACGAGCCCGTCGAGCTCCGCGAGGCGCGGCAGCGTCGGCCCCCAGACCCCCGCGGGGTCGTCGTCGGCCCACCGCTCGTTCACGCTGCGCCCGAGCATGAGGTCGCCGACGAGCCCGAGCCGCGCGTCGACGTCGGCGGCGTTCGGGTCCTCGCGTCCCCCGGCCTCGTCGTTACGTCCGCCCGACGGGGACGCGACGCAGCCGGCGACGCCCGCCAGTCCGGCGACGCCCGACGCCAGCAGGGTTCGACGGGTTCGCATCGCTCGCGGCTTCGGCCGGCGTCGATTTCAAGCCACCGAGTGCGCACCGGCCGCGTCCGGTCGCGGTCAGTACTCGATCGCCGCGGAGTACCGGTCGAGTACGAACACGAACGCCGCGCCGACGAGCGCCGCGAGCGCGAACCGCGGCGCCGCCCCCTGCCACGACTCCCCGCTCTCGGCGAGTCGAGTCGAGACCTCGAGGAGCGGCGCCCGGAGCGCGCCGACCACGAGGCTCACGAGGAACGCGAGCGTGGCGGCCCGAGCGCGGGCGAGCGCGTACCTGACCGTGTGCGCGATGGTGAACAGCCCGACGACCCCGCCGAGGAGAAACGTCAGGACCGGCGGGAGCGTCTCGACGAGCGCGTCGCTCCCGCTCCCGGTCAGGAACGCGGCGAGCCCGTCGACGGCTCGGCTCACGGTCCCCGACATGTACTCGTACTGGCCGAGCACGATCAGGAGGAGCGACCCCGAGATCCCCGGGAGCACCATCGCGCTGACCGCGACCGCGCCGGCGACGAAGACGAGCGGCAGCGAGCTGCCGAGGCCGGTCGAGGCGACGCCCGAGGCGAGAAACGCGAGCAGGAAGCCCGCGACCGCCGCCGCCTTTCGTCGTGACGTGTCGAGCGTGACGCCCCGGATCAACACCGCCGCGCTCGCCGCGATCAGTCCGAAGAAGAAGCCGTACGTCGCGACCGGTCGCGTCGAGAGGAGATAGTTGACGCCGCTCAGCACGGTGACGACGGCCGTGCCGATCCCCGCGCCGAGCACGAGCAGGAAGGCGCCGTCGATCTCGTGGAACGCGGCGCGGGCGTCCGGGATATTGGCGGGGCGGACGCCGGCGAGCACGCGTCGAATCCGCGACGGGTCGACCGCCGTCACGGCCGCGATCAGGCGCTCGTAGATGCCGACGATGAGCGCGATGGTGCCGCCGGAGACGCCCGGGACCGCGTCGGCGCTCCCCATCGCGACGCCCTTCAGGTACAGCGTCGCCCACTCTCGAAGGCCGGCCATCGCTGGTTACGGGCTCGCGCCGATGCCGACGGTCGCCTCGGCGGCAGCGTCCGCCCCGATCGGCGTCGCGGGCGCGACCGTCGCGCTCTCGTTGCTCGATCCGTCGCCGCCGTCGGAGCCGCTCCCGTCGACCGGACAGTCGGGGTCGCCGCTCGGGCAGTCGATTATCTCCTCTTCGAGCTCGACCGTCGCCGCGGCGTCGTCCGCGCCGACGACCTGCCCCTCGGTCACCTCGACCTGCCCGACGCGCTGGGTGGTGTACAGGTCGTCGCCGGTCGTCTGCGCGGTGGTGACGGTGTACGCGCCGGTCGCGCGGACGCTGGTGTTCGTGTAGCCGTTCTCCGGGCCGAACTCGTCGTAGCCGGTCGTCGAGTACGGCACCGTGAACGCGAACTCGCCGTTCGAATCGGCCTCGGCGTACTGCGTGTACTCGAACGTCTGTCCCGTGGACTTCTCCAGTTCGACGGTCGCCTCGACCTCCTGACCGGGCTCGGCGCCCGACCCCTCGATCGTCGCGCCGGGCACTCGCTCGAACGTCTTCACGTAGTCGTCCTGGAACGCCGCGAGGAAGGACTCACCGAGGATATCCTCGACGCTCGTTCCCTCGGGGACGAGCTGCTGGAGGACGCGGACCTGCAGCGCCGAGGGCGACTGGCCCCGCGCCTGCGAGGCGTGGACGAGTCGGTGGTGTTCGAGCGCGGCGACGCGCTCGGAGGGGAGGTCGCCGACGCCGCCGATCTGCGCGCTACCGTCCTGCTCGACGTACTCGCGCGCCGCGGTCATGTTGTCGAACTGCCGCACCGTGGTCGTCGGATCGGCCGGGAGCGTGTTCACCTCGACCTGCTCGCCGCTCTGCGTCTGGGCGGTCCGCGTCTCCCAGTCGACGACGACCGGCTCGGGGTCGACCGCGCTGCCGTAGTGCTCGTACAGGCGGATCATCTGGCTCTCGTGGTAGCGCTGCGTGTTCACCTGCATCACCGTGCTGAAGCCGCCCTGCTCGGTCTGCTGGTAGAGCACGCGGTTGAAGTCGGAGCGCGTCTCGTTGCCCGAGTAGAACGTGACCGGCGCGCCGAACTTGGAGTTCGGCGACGCCATCTGCCAGTCGACCATCACGTAGCGGGTGTTCGCGCCCTCCTCGCTCTGACTGGCGAGGACCTCTCTGGACGCTTCCTCACTCGGCGCGAGGAGATAATCCGCCGCCTCGCCCGCGTTCTGCTGGAACGGGTTCGCGTTCGGGATGCGCTCCGCGCGGGTGGTGATCCAGTGGCCGTAGTCCCACCACGACTGCACGCCGTACGCGCCCTCCGGGTAGTCGAAGTCGCCGTCGGCCGGGCGCTCGTAGGTGCCGTACAGCTCCATGGGGTTGTCCGCGCCCTCGAGCTCGCCCGGCGTGGGCGTCTCGTCGTTCATCCACTGGAGGCTGCCGTCCCACTGCGTGACGCCGCCGGGACCGGTGTTCGCGCCGGCGGCCCAGACGGGCGTCGCCATCGCGACGAGCGGGACGATCAGGACGACGACGAGCGCGATCGCCGTCATCGCCTGCCACCCCTCGATATCGCGGACGTCGTCGAGCGAGCGGAGGCTGATCGCGTCGAGCGCGACCTGCAGGAAGTACGCCGCGCCGACCGCGACGATCACCGCGAGGTAGTAGTTGAAGCGGGTCTGCGTGAACGCGGCGCTCCCGATGAACGCCGCCCACACGACGAAGTACAGCTCCTCGGTGTCGTACTCGACGAGGAACGTCGCGCCGACGAGGAACACCGCCGCGATGACGAGTCCGACCACCTGCCAGTCGAGCCCGATGACATCGCCGATGGCGCCGTAGAGCTGGGGGACCGCGTAGACGGAGCCGATCACGGCGAGCGCGGCGGGGATGTAGAGGGTGTGGTTGGGGTCGTCGGAGCGGTAGAGGGGACGCGCGATGATGTAAAGAATGGCGGCGAGTGCGAGGAAGAAGGCGAAGCCGTACTGGGAGAGGACGAAGTCGGAGAAGGCGGCTTCCTGAAGTGGCGGTTGCCCCTCACCGATGGTGCGGAGGTTAGCGCTTGCGCTGAAGCCGACGAAGTTCAGGAGATTGCCGGTGATCGTTCGCCAGAGAGAGGGAAGCGCCAGCCAGACGAGGCCCGCGGACGCGAGGATAAGCCCGCCGACGGCCGGCGGGTAGGTGTCGACCTCGAGTCCGCGCGACTCCCACTGACGGGCGAGCCACGCGAGGAAGACTGCGCCGAGGGCGACGCCCAGCGGTAGAATTACCTGCGTGAGTGAGTAGGCGGTGACGCCGAACGAGAAGTTGTCGAGCGGGATCACCTGCATCAGGCCGGCGACGCCCATCGCGACGGCACCCGCAAAGGCGATCGGTTCGGGCGTGGTACCGTGGTACACGCCGCTGGTGATCTTGATCGCGAGGAAGACACCAGTGAAGCCGACCATGAGGACGCCGGGCTGCCACGTCCACATGTAGAGGCCGAGCGCGATGCCCGCGGCCGCGGCGTACGCGGTCGGTCGTTTGAGAGCGTCCCAGTCACGGTCAACGACGAGTTCCCAAACGGGCGCCTCGCGCTCGGCGACCGCGAAGGCGACGAGGAACGCGAGGACGGCGAGGCTCTGGAAGAGGACCTCGGCCGCGCTGTGGTCGGGGAAGCCGACGAGACTGTAGGTGAAGAAGGTACCCGGCAGGAGCGCGAGGACGACGACGGCGGCGACCGCGGCGAACCGGTCGACGAATCGCCGTGCGATGAAGTAGGTCGGGATCGCGACGAGTGCACCTGCTATGGGAGCCATGATGAGCATGACTTCCTCCGTGCTCCCCATAATCGGGCGGGCGATCCAGACGCTGACTACCATGATGTGGTCCCACAGTGTCCCGAACTGCCCGGCTGACCGGCCGACGGGGAAGCCGGTCCAGACGTCGAAGGGGAGGGTGTTTGGCCAGTTCTCGAGGAGGTAGCTCGTCTCGCGGAAGTGGTACCACGCGTCGTTGCCGCGGAAGTACACTTCGCCGTTTTGGATGAAATTCCCGTACGATCGAAGACGAGTCCACAGCATGAAGGCCACGGCCACGAGGAGGAGCGGGACGTGGTACCACCGTTGGAGGGCGTCGAGGGGGGACCCCTCGTCGTCCCCGGCGGTGTCGGTTTGCTCGCTCATTACACGATGGAACTCCCAAAACCTCCATAAGACTTGTTATATACCGCTCGGCGGCGGGTTCAGAATTCTTATTGATCCAGGGAGAAAAGTTGGCGACAATGAAGGTCTCCGTCGTCATCTGCACGTACACGATGGATCGCTACGACGTCTCCACGGAGGCCGTCGAGAGCGCGCTCGCACAGACGTACGACCCCATCGAAATCGTGCTCGTGATCGACGGCAACCCCGAGGTGTACGAGCGGGCGGTCGAGGACTTCGGCGACTATGAGAACATTGTTATCTTCGACAACGAGGAGAATCAAGGAATCTCCTACAGTCGGACGCGTGGAGCGGAGCTGGCGTCGGGCGAAATCGTTGCGTTCATCGACGACGATGGAGTGGCGGAAGAAGACTGGATCAGCAGCCTCGTGGATGTGTACGAAGAAACGGACGCGATCGCAGTCGGAGGCGACGTGCGTCCAAACTGGCAGGGTAAACGGCCGGAATTCTTTCCTGAGGAGTTCTACTGGCTTGTCGGTTGTGTCGAACCTGGATTCGCTGATGATGGCGAGGAAGTCCGGAATACGTATGGGTCAAATATTTCGTACAGGCGTGCCGCGTTTCTCGAAGTTGGTGGGTATGATCCAAACACAGGCCGAAAGGGTGACAAGCATTTACAGGCTCACGAAGCCCCCGTTGGAATCCGTCTTATGAAGGAGTTTGGACAGGGGATGGTGTACACTGAGAACGCAGTTGTGCATCATACCCTGTTTGAATACCGCGGGGAGTTTGGATGGTTGGTGTCACGATCATTCTGGCAGGGGTACTCTAAGCGTGTGATGGACTTGCTGTATCCAGACGCCCCCGACGCTAAAGGAGATTATCTAAAATGGTTAGTGACGGATCGCGTACCGCGGCGGCTAAACGGGTTGGCTCAGTCACCGTCAACAGCTGCGGTGAAGCAGCTCGTAGCAATCGGCGTGTTCACACTAACAGTTGGGTTGGGATACTTGTACGCGATGGTAACGCCAGACCTTGTAGAAAAGGCTAATTCGTAGCTGCCGGGGTGTCCTCCCGGTCCTCGCCAAAAAGGAACTCGTAATAGTAGCCTATGCCTCTAAACGTGAGCATCACGAAGGAGAGAAACGCGAAGACAAGTCGCATGCCGACTGATTGAGACTCGTTCTCCTCGTTCGCATGACTTTGTCCGTTCGGCGATGGTGGGATACCGGGATGGCCGTAGCGATGTGGGTAGTAACGCTGCTTCTGGCAGAACCCTCGACCAACGCGGACATTCTTTTTTGCAAGGGATCTGAAGGTGACTCGAGCTGGATGATGAACAGTTGCATCTGCAGAGTAGCCCTGTTTGTACCCAGCCTCGTGGACGCGCTCCCCAAATTCCCGATCACCACCAGAGATCAAGCGAGCGTCGAAAGGGCCGATATTATCAAAAACTTCGCGTCTGACCAGTAGAGCGCACGTCGGAGCATACTGTTCCTGCTCAAGATACTGTTTCACCGGAAAGCCTGTGTGTGCGTTATATCGTCCAATGAGCGTCTCCTCAGAAGCTGTTAGTTCAACTTTACAGCCGAGATAGTCAACTCCTTGCTCGTTCATGGCTTCGACGGCAGTCTCAAGCCAGTCTTCATCCACGGTCTCATCAGCATCAAGAAAGGCTAATATGTCTGTTTGAGCGTGTTTGATGCCCTTGTTGCGAGCAGCGTAAGAGCCCTGTATGCGATCTTCAACGAGGAGATGGATGGTGTCGTTCCTTTTTGCGTATCTATGAATTACCCCGCGGGTGTCGTCCGTAGACCCGTTATCAACGGCAAGCACTTCGTATCCGATTAGAGTCTGTTGACTAAGACTCTGAAGCGTATTACTAACTCCAACCGAATCATTGTATACCGGAACTATACAGGATACAGAGTTCGTAGTGGCAGACTCGCTGTTCATTTATGATAGCAAACGGGCGGAAACAGTATAATAGATTTCATGCACACTGAGAAAAAGCTTTTCCACTCAGTGTTCCCCTCATCCGACTTCACTCAACAGGGTCCCCCCAAGTTGGGATCGTAGGTTCGTTGTGCTTCTACCCGATCCGGTGTCTAGCGGCGTGAATGGAAATTTTTCCGAAATTCCGTCCACTGGGCTCTGTTGAAATCCTTCTCAGTTGATACTATGGCACCCTCAATCGCTCAGTACAGAGATTTTATAACACATAATAACGAACTGCATTTTAACGGCCTCAATAATTGGTTGGGGCTATGGGAGCGTCTGAGCCCATCGTTCCCACTAGCCTGGCTCCGTTGAATTCTTCAATGAGTGACATATTCTGACCCTTGACCCTGTTCCACATCGTGTCGAAATCCCTGCCTCTCTTAACGACGTTCTCGTCTCTGTCCCAATTGACTACTTCCCTTGTCTCCAATTCCCGAAGGGAGAGTTCGGAAAACCAGAGACGAAGCTTTGCAACAGCTTCGTCGGCAGATGGTGAGTGTTCTCGCGATGGTGTGGGTAACGCCATTATGCATAAGTAGAGCTTTTCGCGCATCAACCCCCCGTTTTGAATTATAATTAACTCAGTGAATCTTCACTAACTGTGTTCTCTGTGCACCCGTCACCTAACGACTGTTTCAGACGATAATGTGTCTGAAGAAGAGTAATTCAACAGCGCCGTCCAGTGATAGGTTAGGTGAAATTATATCGGTGGTTCCGAGCAGCGTGACACAGTCCGACGCTCCTACTGGGGGCAGAAGCGAAACTGCGGTCTCCAACGAATTCGTCGCCACTGACGATCGTTTTGTTTGACGGTCAGTCAATGACGCTACCCTACTTTGCTCAGACTACCAACTTCGCTCGTAGAGGGTGGGCTTGTGTATGAACCCGGCCTCAATCTCCGTCCAATCAGGCGGTACGTCCGCCACCCGGCCTCACCGTTCTAGACTTCAGGGCAAGTGGAATTACCGCAAAGAATCAAGTCGAAAAGCGCTTGAGGTACTGGGCGAGATGCCTCACCTAGTGACCGAGAGAGGGTTAGAAGAGAGCATTTCTGTATCACTTGCCGAGAGACTCAGCAATCACACTGTCGAGTTTGTCTGTGTTCACATGGATGTCAACGCCAGTCTGCTCGCCGTAGACGGGAATATACGCATGATCGAGCGCTGCTGCAAGGCGGTCAAACGTCGCAATCTGCTTGTCGCCGAACAGTTCAACGAGAGTCAGATTGTCGCCAAAGAGGATGTTCGTCAGCCCCGCGCCGTGTGGCCCAACGACAAGTTCGGCACGCGAGAATAAGTTAATCTGCTCACGGACACTCAAATTACCGAGTAGATATGTATTAATGTTGTATCGATCGAGAACCTTCTGGAGTTCATCCCGGTTCGCGACACGTCTGACGGTCGCGTCCCCGCGGCCAACATAGATCCGCTCTGAATCTCTCTCAGTAAGCGAGACGGACTGTCGCATCCGATTCCGAAGCCACGCACACTCTGTTGGCGTCGGATCTGGAAACGTAGGGACGACAAGGGTCTCAACGGCCGCAATGCTGCCGTCCCATCGCTGTACCTCGCCCGCATAGTCAACGATCGAGAGTGACTCTTCCACCCAAGCGGGCGGGTTGGCAGGGATGAGAAGCGTAGGATACTGTCCCTTGGCATCGGCGTAGGCTTCAAGCAGGCGAATGCGGATCAGACACTCCGCCGTCCAGTGATAATAGTTGGTCCACGGCGGTACCGCAAGGGCGGCGAGACTGAGACGACTGTCCGGATCTGCGTCGCCCGAAAGCGCACTGAGGGTTCGGCGAACTCCATTTGCTCGCATCGATTGTGCCAAGGCGACACCGATCCGTCTTGTCTCGAGCGGTGGAGTCGCGACCGTATCGGCGACAACGGTGCCGGCGGCTGTGAGCCCTGGGCCCGCAGGCCCCAGAAGCGTCGTGTCGGGAATCTCACAAACGAAGCGGTCGCCGGGGTCATACCCGGCAGGGGTCTGTCTGTCACGGAACCCTGCAGCCGCTTTAATCCGCATCGAACCGTCGTGAGGCTCGCTGACTAGCGGGTCGAACTGCGATGGGAGGGCTTCCCGCGACAGGATATCGACGCGATTGCACAGGATCCGGCGGTACACAAGTCGATAGAATAGCACGTCCTCAATCACGAGGTCCGTCCCTGCACGAACAAGTTCTTGTGGGCCGTCTTGGCGATACTTACGGACCGCGCGCCCGGGGACATCTCCGAGTTCCATCCGTGGCTGGGAATTTCGGCTAGAAACTATAACAGTACCGGGAAACCTAGCCCAAGAGGATTCGTAATCTGGTTCGCATCGGTGAGTCTTCGTCATGAACCCAGCATACCCGAATAAATAAACACGGTCCGTACTGTAGCCAAGGTTAGATGAGTTCCCCCAACATCCTGCTTATTGTGCTCGACAGTGTCCGGGCGAAAAACGTCGAACTCTACGGGCACCACCGGGAGACAACCCCATTTCTGTCGGCGTATGCTGATGACGCGACTATGTACCGACAGGCTCGAGCCCCGGGAATACATAGCGTCGCAAGCCACGCCAGCCTCTGGACCGGGGCGGCCGTTGCAGAACACGGGGTCACCCGCCATGCGGACCGGGTACGCCAAGGAACAACAATTTGGACGGAATTAGCCGAAGCGGGTTATCAAACCGGCATCTTCACTGTCAACTCTGTCGTGGCGCACGCCTCGAATTTAGCCGAGCCGTTTGATCACGTAGTTAGTGATGAGGTTTCTGATAGCGCCGAGAAGCCGTTCTCTGACGCCCACGGCCCGACAGATACCGCAGCTCATGAAGGGATCACGGGGAACCTGGTCCGCTCGCTCCGCGACGATGCACCGATCAAATCGCTTCTCAATGCCGTGGACCATCTGTACCGGAAGCAGCGGAGCCGCCTCGAGACGGGCCCTGATTCCGAAGCGTTGGTTGAGCAGTTTCTTGAGTGGCAGGCAGAGGTAACCGAGCCGTGGGCTGCCTGTCTCAATCTCATGGATGCCCATTTCCCGTACGAGCCTGCCGAGGGGTATGACCGGTGGGGTGACGACATGCTCAGATCACTTCACAGTGAGTTCGACAAACCGCCTGCCAATGAGTTCATTCAAGGACGACCATGGTGGCAATTGGAGGCATTCGAAAACTTATACGACGGCGCGATACTGGAGCTTGATGCACACCTCGAACGTATCGTATCCGGACTAAAGCGAGCGGGCGTCCACGATGACACACTCGTTGTGATCACAAGCGACCATGGTGAGGGATTTGGAGAGATCAGCCGGATCACAGGCGAAACGCGGATGATTGACCACAGCTGGGGAATTCACGAAGTGATTACGCATGTCCCACTTGTTGTAAAGTATCCAGGACAGAATGACGCGGTTACGATTGATGAACCGGCGACGCTTACCCAATTCCCCGATACCGTTCGAGCAGCGCTGGATAGGGCGTGTTCGCACAGATCGTTTGTGCCCGACAAGCCGGTCGTCGTCTCCTCTCAACGACTGCTTCAGGAGCACGATGACGTGTTCAATGGTAGCAACGAGCCAGTAACGGCGTACTACGGCCCGTGGCGGGCAGTGTACGAACAAACAGACGACGGTGATGTCGTCAAGTATGCAACCCACGGTGATGACTTGCTTACTCTCCGCATTCGGGACGCACAGGACGCGATCCCTGTCGATGGCACTGATTCGGGGACCGTCAACCGGATCTTCGATGCTCTTGAGCCAGCCAACCTTCGAGAAGATTCAGGCACCGTATCTACGGAAACGGAGGACCGACTCGCAGAGCTTGGATATTTACGGTAAGTATACAACTACTCTCCTTCCCATTTATAATTCCGCACACGCACCCTTGGGTATGGTCCAGCCGAATGTTCTTCTGGTGGTTCTTGACAGCGTTCGAGCCAAGAACGTCGGCCACCTCGGTTATCCGCGGGATACGACACCGAGATTGGATGAATTTGCAGAACGCGCAACAACATATGTTAATGCGAGGTCACCCGGTATACACAGTATTTCAAGCCATGTGAGCTTCTTTACTGGCTTGGAAGTCGCTGAACACCGCGCTACGACTCACACTGCTCACATAGATTCTGGCCACACAATCTGGGAACACTTGGCAGACGAAGGATACCGTACGGGGTTGTTTACTCCGAATGCCATTGTCGCAGAGTCGTCAAATCTATCGATGTTTTTCGAGACGGTTGTGGGTCCAAAGCGCCAAGAACTCGTGTTTCCGGAGGCACTTGGTCCCGCTCAGGTGGCAGGGGACCCGAGTTACATTGAGTATCTCAAAACGTGTTTTCGCAGTGACTCTCCTATCAAAGGAATTGTGAATGGGATCTCGCGGGAGTTGGGGAACACAACCGGAGTCTATGAGCCGACAAGAGAGCACGCTGGCGAATATATCAAGTCATTCCAAGAATGGCGAGATTCCGGGAGTGGTCCGTGGGCTGCCTGTCTCAATCTCATGGACGCACACTACCCCTACCTGTCACAGGAATCGTTCACCAAGTGGGGTAATGAGACGCTCAGGGAACTTCACCGCGAAGCGATGGGCGGACCGCTTCCAACACAGTATCTTGGAGACCGTCCGTTCTGGGAGCTTGAAGCTACAAAGAGTCTGTACGATGACTGCATTAGACAGGTGGACGCCTACTTTGGTAAGCTAGTAGATGAGCTTAATCGGATCGGTGAACTTGAAGATACCTTCATCGTCATAACAAGCGACCATGGAGAAGGATTTGGCGAGTACAGTTGTCTCAACGATAACGTTAGGCTAATTGATCACAGCTGGGGGATTGGAGAGGAGGTTGCACACGTCCCACTGGTTGTCAAGCCACCAGGTGAATTCACAGAAGATACAATCACCGAACCTGCGACACTGACGGAGTTCCCAAACGCAGTAAAAGACTGTCTAAAGGGACAGCAGGGTAGCTTCACAAAACGGTCCGGCGACGTAATTACAACCTCGTATCGGATTCAACACCCTGGAGATGAGCTTCCGCTTCCTGCAGATGAGCGAGAGCCATATTTCGGGCCTTGGCACTCAGTTTGTCGACAAGAACAGGAACAGATCGTGATTGATGCTGTTCGACGTGAAGATCAAGTTCGGTATTTCCCGACTTGCGGTCAAAAACCAACGGGCGCTGATCGCGAACATGTTGACTCAGTTCTCGAAAACCTCTCGCTGGCAGGGATAACACAGGGGAGTGACACAGTGACCAGTGAAGTGAAACAGCGGCTTCATGAACTCGGTTACACAGCGTGATGTTGTAAAATTAGCGTCAGTGAGTCGTTGCTTGCGAGAGTTTCAAACAGGTGCGCTTATATTTCTCTCTCTTGGACATCACTCCATGCGTCTGGGACAGACGTCTGTTATCCACTTTGCATCCCGCTTTTCTGCATCCGTATTAGGATTCGTCGCGACAGTATTTATTGGGCGGATACTTGGGTCAGACGGCCTAGGTATCTACTATCTTGTGCTTTCAATGATCGCGTGGTCAGGGATTATCACCAAGATGGGGGTCCCGAGTGCGATCACAAAGCGTGTTAGCGAGGAACAAACACAAAGTGAATACGCAACCGCCGGCGTCTCACTTTCCACTGTTCTTTTCGTCATTGTTGCGATCTTCGTTCTTGTATTTCAGGAATCTGTAAACAGTTACATCGGATATCCCGCTGCAGAATTCGTTGTTCTTCTATTATTTGTAAATCTCATTCAGTCTTTGGTGAATGCTGTCCTGAGAGGGCAGCAACTTGTTCACCTATCAGGAATCTTCATACCAATTCGAACCGGAACCCGGAGTGTTGTCCAGATTGCTGCTCTACTTGCCGGTTTGGGCATAGTTGGGTTGTTCGTTGGATACATGATCGGCTACGCGCTTGTTTCGGTGCTCGGTTTGTGGATAGCAGTCCGAAGCTTCGACCGGATCGCGCTGCCACGACCGTCTCATTTCCAGAGTATAATCGCGTACGCGAAGTTCTCGTGGATTGGTGCTCTCCGTTCACGAGCGTTTAATTGGGTGGATGTGTCCATTCTCGGCTTTTTTGTATCTTCTTCGCTTATTGGAATATACACAGCTGCTTGGAACATTGCAGTATTCCTGATATTATTCGGCGGTTCGTTAAGCCAGACGTTATTCCCCGAAATGAGTTCAATGTCCGCAAACGACGATCGGAAAGCAGTAGCCGATCTCTTCGAGACAGCTCTTGCATTTGCCGGGTTGATTTTAATACCTGGATTAGTTGGAGGGACTCTTCTTGGCGAACAACTTCTTCAGGTGTATGGAGAAGAGTTCTCTCAAGGGGCAGTTGTTCTCTCCATTCTCATTGTTGCAACGCTGATCCAAGGATACCAGCGGCAGTTCACAAACACATTAAATGCTCTCGACAGACCGGATCTGTCATTCCGGATCAATGCAGTGTTCATTGTCGGAAACGTAATCTTAAACCTCAGTGTAATCCCCTCATTCGGTGTTGTCGGCGCAGCCGTGGCGACAACCACCTCAGTTGCAGTAAGTCTTGGTGTAGCCTACGCCACGCTCTCGTCACTGATTGAATTCTCGATTCCCGCTGGTGAGATTATTAAACAGTGGGTCGCCGCAGCTGTTATGGGCCTAGTGGTCTATTCTGGACTCTGGTTTGAGTCGACATACTCACTTTTTGATGTCAATATCGTTGTTGTGTTTGTGTTGGTGGGGCTTGGCGCTGGGGTATACTTTGCAATGCTATTTGGACTCTCTGGTCGTTTTCGGCAAACAATTATTGATAACCTCCCTCCACAGGTCCGACGAATCTCCATCTGACATCATTCCACGGCTTCAGACGTGGGTCCCTCCACAGGGGGACATCGACGGCCACTGAGAGATTCCCAGGTTCACCGTAATCCTGTGGACGAATGATGAGTAAGGGTGTAGATTGATGACAAAGTATTTCCCACATCACCGACACCGTCTGTTTATGCAAGCGGTTGTACTTGCTGCAGGGAAAGGAACACGTCTCCGCCCACTTACCGATAATAAACCGAAAGTCCTCGTTGAGGTTGATGAAACCCCTCTTATCGAAGATGTCTTTGAAAATCTCATCGAGGCCGGCGCCACAGAGCTGATTGTTGTTGTCGGCTACAAGGCCGAACAGATCATCGATCGGTACGGAGACGAGTATCGTGACGTTCCAATCACGTACACACATCAGCGGGAACAGCTTGGTTTAGCCCACGCCATCCTCCAAGCAGAACCCCATGTCGATGGCAATTTTATGCTTATGCTCGGCGACAACATCTTTCGCGGAAACTTGGGTGATGTAGCCAGGCGCCAACAGGAAGAGCGTGCAGACGCCGCGTTTCTTGTTGAAGAAGTGCCCTATGAGGAAGCCTCTCGGTACGGGGTTCTTGACACCAACGAATACGGTGAGGTCGTCGAAGTCGTCGAAAAGCCGGATGACCCGCCAAGTAACCTTGTGATGACCGGCTTCTATACGTTCACGCCTGCGATCTTCCACGCGTGCCATCTCGTCCAGCCTTCTGACCGTGGCGAGTATGAACTTCCTGACGCGATCGATCTCCTCATTCAATCTGGTCGAACTATCGACGCGATTCGGCTGGATGGATGGCGAATCGACGTTGGATACCCTGAGGATCGCGACCGCGTAGAGGAGCGACTGACTGCTCAGGAAGATGGCAAAGGCGAAACAGATGACGCTGTCGCAGAATCTTAATCAGGACCACCGTGTGGTGCTGCAGAGTGCTTTTGTATAAAAGGGGAAATGATCTGTGGATCCGACCACCGGAGCCGAACTGAAAGCGAAGAGTATCAGACGGAAGGGCTGCCGCGACAACCAGACGGCTGTGATAGTTGTTCTGCGATGCTCTTCAGGTTGGGTTTGCTGTGTTCAGGTAGAAGAAGCTAGTCGGACGTGTTGTTGGTTTCCTCTTCTGTTTGTTGTTTATTATTTTCTTGGAGTTGTTGTTGCTGGAGATATTGATCGAAGTATGCAGCCGGTAAAATTGCAGCCAGATCTCCATCTTCAAGTCCGCTTACAAACGTAGCAGCGGGGGCGGTGAGACGGAGGAGGCCAACTGTCGGCTCTGCATCCTGAACTGAAACCGCATTATCATCAGCAACGGCATCCTCATACGTGCTGGTGGCATTTTGTATCAGCTCTTCCTGCTTGTTCTGGTATGCTTGTTGCGCTTCTGCACGGGAAAGGTTTCCATTTTCAATGTCTGCCCGAAGCTCTTCTTGGAAACTGGTGAGTTCTGCTTGATCGGCTCGGATTTGGACCGTGAGTGTTGCCTCAGAGTCGGTAGTAGCTCCCTCGTCCCCGTCAGTTTGCGGCTGAGTATTTAGATCGGTACAACCTGCAAGAGCCGCGGTAGCACTGGTGCCCGTCAAGGCAAGGAAGGATCGACGACCTGAGGACTGTGTCATCAGGTTATACTATCTGAGATTTCTTGTAACTCTTGTCTTTCCACTTGAGAAAGCACAGTCTCAACTGCGTTAATGTATCAATATTTGTTATCAGTATTGTACGCCGATGGCACACAATTAATGCTGTGTATATTGTCGCCTTGCTGAGGGGTTGGGGAGCCGCCTGCGAGCAAACGACACAATACGCCGACCACACGATGGTAAACAAAAAACAGCACTAACCAGATACTCTCGGGACGGGGAGTATAAGTCAAGCGTCCCGGCCAAGCTGCGCCACAGTCCCACACAGAAGATTGCTGATCACGCCACTGCTAGTGTGTTGTTGAATCCCAAGCTGGATGACGAGCAACGCACCGAAGAAGACGCTACTAGCTGGGTAAACGTACATCATAATCCATCTTTCACCGTTTGTGAAGTTGGAGAGTCATGCTGATGAAGGCTGTCTATGAACTGTTCTCGATGAAAACAGAGTTAGCGACTGCAGGAGCCGCTCTTCGCAGTTATATGAGATGACTGCGCTAAGCTGAATATGGGTTGAGGTGGCAAAACCTCCAGAATACTGTACGGAATTGATCTGGCGACACACTCAACGTTGCGCCGACATGATGTCGATAGACGGTGTCTCATTCCCGTGGCTTAGTGGTGTGTCGCCAGCGTCAGACGGTCACACTCGTCACATGAATAGGTACGGATACCGCCCAGTATCGACGGTTTCGATACCGCGTGCTGTCGCTGGGTGGTCGAGTTCGATAAAGAAGGACCGCAAGGGGTCGGCCCGCGAGGGCCGATAGTTAGCGAGTGTGAAGCGTCGCAGCTACGTTACTCGTTACGCCGCGTAGCGAGGAGCGCAGCCGCGATGAGGGCCACGAGGGCCACGAGAGCGCCGAAGCCGGGCGTGGAGTCGTCGGTGCCGCCGTCGCCACCGTCTTCCCCGTCGCCGCCGTCTTCGCCGTCAGTCCCGTCTTCGCCGTCAGTGCCGTCGCCACCGTCGTCGCCGTCGCCACCGTCGTCACCGTCGCCACCGTCGTCGCCGGTGGATTCGATGGTGAGCGTGCCGGTCGCTTCGTCGTCGTCGGTGGAGATACCGTGCTCGTAGTCACCAGCGTCGAGGCCGGACGTGTCGGCCGTGAACTCGACGGTGGTGCTGTTGCCGGCACCAAGCGTAACTTCCTGGCTGTCGAGCTCCTCGCCGTCAAGCGTGAGCGCGACAGACTGGGTACCCTCTGCACCACCAGTGTTCTCGATCGTGGCCGAAACCGTGACCGAGTCACCAGCAGCGGCAGTGGCTTCCTGCGGGCTCAGGTCCGAAACCTCGAAGCTTGCCGGATCCTGAGTGTCTTCGACGAGGATCGCGTCGGAGTCAGCAACCGAGCTGCCTGCAACGCGGAAGTCAACCGTCGCTTCGTCGTCGACCGACGCACTACTGAGATCGAGTTCGGCCTCAAACGTGCCGTCATCGCTAATGTTCGCGTCGCCCGTCTCAACGAACGAAGGCGAGACGCCACCTGCCGACTGAACACGAACGCTTACGTCCGAGCCGGGTGCGACGTTGGTCGTACCGGTGACCGTCGCGTCGTCCGCGTTGGCAATCTCGACCTGATCGTTGTCGTTAACGTTGTCGAACGAAGCGTCGCGGTCGGCGAGGTTGAAGTCAGCGGTGGCCGACTCTGTGTTGTCCTCACCAGCCGCGAAGTACGGGTACGCAGCTGCGGTATCGTCACCGTCTGCGCCACCCAGTGCTCCAGACGTTGCGTCAACGAAGTTGAACTGTTCTTCGTCGTCAGCTTCGTACTCGATCTCAGCCGTGAAGTCCGTGCCATCGTCAACCGACTCCGAGAACGCATCGCTGGTGCTCGTGTCGACTACGATGAACATCTGCCCCGACTCCTCATCAACGACGACTTGGATAGCGTCTTCAGGGGCGTTCTCGAGATCGAGCGACGTCGGGTCCTGGTTGCCCGTAGCGTCGTCAGCCTCAACTTCGATGTTCACACCTTCACCCGTACGGGTGTCAAGCTCATGGAGCGTGCCGGCGCTGAATCCGTTATCAAGCGCGTCGAAGTCACCTTCGATGGCAACCATGTGACCGTAGATCCCGGTGGCTTCCGCCTGGATGACGAGCTGGTCGTCAAGCGCAATGTCCGAGCTCTGCGTCACTGTGTCCAGCAGCTCGGTGGTGTTCGTCGTCTCGTCAGCCGGGTTGTTCGGTGCAGTCCACGTCTGGACGTTCTCGACACCGGGCTGAGTCAGGTCAAGCGTCGTCAAGCCGATCTCGTTGTCCAGCTCGGAGTTGTCATCATCATTGACGACAAACACGTTGTTGCCGTTCACGGCAACTTCGTAGGTCGTCGGCTGGAGCGGACGCGTCAGCTGACTGAACTTACTGTCACCGTCACCGATCTGGCCGATGTCTTCGAGATACTGCTGGAAGTCGTCACTATCCGAGAGGTTGTCGCCATCCTCATTCTGGTAGTCAACTGCCTGGTCATTCGAGAGGCCGTCGTACATCTCACTGTTGACGATGTCGTCTTCACTGTTGTAGACGACGCTCTTAGGAACGTTCGTGCCGACAGTCCGGGTGTTGACCTCAAAGGTCACTTCCCCGTCGTCGTCGTCGTCTTCAATGTAGAGGATGTCGACGAAGCCAGACTCCTCGCTACCGAGCTGGACCCAGGCGTCGTCAGTGTCATCAAGTTCGACAGTCATCTCAACGACGTCACCAGCAGTCTGGCTGTAAACGCTCTCACCGAACTCAGCCTGCCGGTCGAGTTCGCCGACACTGATGTTTGCCGTGTCCGACGCTTCGGTGTCAGTCACATCGAAGTCGAACTCGTAGTCATCGGCGTCAGTGCCCGAAAAGTCAACTGTCTCTTCGCGGTCGTTGATTCCGACGAGGACAATCTTCTCGTCAGCATCCTCTTCGCTGGAATCAAACAGACCAACGTTGAAGTCACCGTAGTTGTTCCCACCGCTGATGTCGCCATCGTAGCCGTTGCTCTTGGCGTCAGAGTAGGAGGTACTGTTGCCGGAGTTGAAGATGTTGTACAGCTCTTCGTCGCTGAGGTCACCGTCAGCACTCACGTTGAGGCTGTAGGTGCCACGATTCGACGATATGTCAAGATCGGTTTCCGCATTGGAGCCTTCGTCGGTCACTTCATCATCGTCGAATTCAGCGCTAAGAGACTGAACAGTGACTTCGAAGGTGTCATCGCGATCCGGTGTGGAATTGAGGGAGCCCGCGCCGGAAACGAAGTAATCGCCAGCTTCGAGATCATCAGTGTCGATCTCAACCACCAGATCGCTGGCGGCGAGGTCACTTCCCTCATAACCCGTGTCTCCCACAGTTTCGACGGTCAGCTGCTCAACCTGCGAGCTATCGTCAACATTGTCATTGTCGCCGAAGCTGTTGGCCTGCCGCAGATTGACAGTGTCATCCACCGAGGCACCATCAAGCGGGCTCCCGGTCAGATAAACATCTTGACCCTGGAAAACGATGTCAACAGGGTTGCCAGTACTATCTGCATATCCATTCGTGGCTGCCGCCGCAGGCGCGGCTACAAAGCCGGCTGCGAGCATAGAGACAACCATTACCGCCGCAAAGAAGACCGCATTGGCCTTCTTGCGCGTGGTGTTATTGTCGTTTGTCATTTTTTGTAGTTTTGGTCTGCATCGCGTTGGCAGGCTTTCTCCGTAACCTTTGTCGCCCGATCAGCTTCGTCCAACATTTCATCAAGGTGCGGCCGGACTCGGTCGTGGATACTTATCTACCACGCTGGTAGGGGTACTGCATATTCAACACGTGGGGGTTTTGGTAAATACTTTGTGTCTATTGGCTTGCGTGGTAATAACTAGCAGAAGGCGGCTTACGCCTGTCAGACGCCCAATTCAGATTCCTGTAACAATACAATGTCCCGTCCATCAGGCATGACCTATAGAGGCCTGCTGGAGAGGTGGTGTTGAGATAAGGTCGAAGGATGAGGCGGTCAAAAGATCGAGTGGTTCATGCTCTCGTTCGACCGCCTCAGCGGCGATAGCGGTTGTATCGAGTTAGATTTTCTGGAGCGAGAGGCGACACCCGAGCCGGCGATGAAGCTCAGTATCCGACTCCATTTGGCTGGTCTATCACTTTCGGATACAGTCTCGGTTCTTGAGAAGTTGGGTGTCGATCGACATCGAACCACCGTCCATCGGTGGGTACAGAAAGCGGATCTACAGCCGACAGACGGTGCCGATCCGAATCACGTTGCGGTCGATGAAACCGTGATTCAGCTCAATTCTGAGCGATATTGGCTGTATGCTGCCGTCGATCCCGACACGAACCGCCTGCTCCACGTTCGGCTGTATCCGACGAGAACAAACGCGATCTCCTCGATGTTTCTCTCCGAATTGCGTGAGAAACATCACGTCGACGACGCCACCTTTCTCGTCGACGGTGCTCCGTGGTTGCAGGCGGCCTGCCATCGTCACGGGCTCCGATTCCAACATGTCACACATGGGAATCGGAATGCCGTCGAACGTGTCTTTCGTGAAGTAAAACGACGAACAAACCAATTCTCAAATACGTTTAGCCATGTTGAGCCGAATACCGCTGAAAATTGGTTGCAAGCGTTCGCCTTCGCATGGAATCAGCTTATCTAAACACTACCGCTGGAGAGCCGATAAGATTATTTTGCTGGCGAAACCAATTGTTTATGGGCCAACTGTGGGGCAGCGCGCTTCGTCTCCTGGTAGGGGATCAGCGGTGCCCCTTGTTGGGTTCCCGACGCATCACTGCGAGACTGGTGCGTCGGCCTCCCCGCTCCATCCCTCTCTTCGTAGAATGCTGATCCATAGCTAGGTTCTACAATCTGGATTGACATCGATACGTCGTGAGTCAAAGATGTCTGTGTCCACAGCCATCTCATGAGACCCGGCAACCGCTAAGTCAAAATCGTGGGCAGGGATTCGTATCCACAACAGCAGCCGTAATTGGTCTAGTCTCCTGTGGGTCAGCTATAGCCACTGTTCGTCTACGTTCAAACGGCCGACTAATGTGGTGATTCCGAGAGTTGTTAATAATCCGACTCCGGACTGGAATGTATAGTCGAATGATCTTAATCAACCGCAGTAGTAAGTGGCCTTGAGCCAAAATCCACTTCCAGACACTATGTCAATAAGTAATGTTGCTAATGATATGCGCGGCCACTATCTCGGAGGCTACGATTGTCGAATGACAGTTTGATTACCCGCGCGGACTGCTTCTTCGGTCACGTTAACTGTCTGATTACCGACGGTGTACTCCCCGGGATAGGCAACACGGATTGACGCAGTTCCGTTAGCAAGTGTGGCGCTGCGAGAGTATTCGTGCGTCTCATCAGAGATTGATACTGACGTTGTGGCAGTCACCCTGTCGCCGTTTGGCCCGTTCACACGCACTAGTGCACCCGGAACCACTGCGAAAGTACGTACACCGCTGTCAGTAGTGAGTAGTTGGTAGTGGCTAGTCGCAACTGTGTCATTAGTGCCGATCCCATACCCCTCATACAGCGTTTTGTAGGTGTTGTTTGCCGGGGGAGCATTTTCTCGGTCTGTGATGACGACGTAGCCGACACGACCCTGAAACTGATCGTACCACACATCAGGGTCCTCAGCGGCAAGGAACTGTTCGTGATTCTGCTGGGCATATCTGTAATTTTGTGACTGACCACTCACGAAATAGTTGTACATCCGGTTGTCGTCCCACCGACTCAACACGAAGTTTGCTGGATAGTCACGGTCGACAGAATCAGCATGTGTGTCAATGGTCTGTGCGGCAGCAAACTGTGCGGGTTCATGCGTTGTTTGCCCGACAAGCGGTGGTACCAGTAGAAGATTGAACAAGAGGACGAGTGCGACCGTGGCAATAAGATACCCACGCAAGCGCATCCCGTCCGGAATCTGGAGAGTGGTGGTGTCATACTCAGTATCGGCGTCACTATCACGATTGAGGAAAGAGCCACTCTCATCACGTGGGCGCTGAGATCGGGAAAGAGAGCTAACCATCTCAGTTGCGCTCGCCGGACGCAATATATCAACCGGTCGGGAAATGTCGATGGCAGCGAGCAGGTAGAGCAGACCAATACCGGCGAAAGGTGCAATAAAAATCGCCAGCTGGCCCGCAAATCGCACTTGTATCGCTGCGAGCAGCATGTAGTACCATGCAAAACAGACAAGCACGAGCCAGCCAGGTTCATATCGGCGGACGACAACCCAAGACATCGCCGCCAGAACGACGATCCCCAAGTAAAATCCGAGCCCAAGTTGGAACAGCGGACCCAGTACAACTGCAAAATCGGGGCTAAACAGGGAGGCGGTCTCCGTTACACCCTCTCGGAAAAACAGGTCGCTAGCGCGGACCTGGAACCGAGCGATATCGCTAGGACGGAGTATCCGATACACGAGAAGGCCACCCACAACGACGACCAGTTCAGCGAGAATGAACTGCGAGGCAGAGCGAGAGCTCCGTCGCCACAGATCTCCACCAGCCACAACAACGAGTGCGCCCCCGGCAACAAGCAGGGGTGTAACTGCAGCAATAGTCTCATGCCAGCCAAGAGTGAGATGCGCAGCGACTGCGAGTCCTGCGCCGACAGTTAACCCGCCCACAAGCGGCGTATTTCCATACATTGGCGAACTGCTATGCCGGATATCGAGTGGAACACGGAGCCCGACCACGATAGCAACCGGAATGAATGTGAGCGGCGAGCCGCCCCACAGGTGAGCAGACGCCCCAACAGCAACCGCGAGCCCAGCCGCAATAACCCATGACTTGGGCGCACGTGCGTGAGCGTAAGCCGCAGTTTTCAACTCGAGATTGGCGTCTCTCGCTCGGCGAGGAACATCAACAGCAAGCGCTGTTAATGCAAAAACGATGAGTCCAAGCCACAAATACTGATGTGATTGATGATCAAGAAACCCGACGGTCGTGTACACGACATTGGAGGGCGCAAGCGCATAAAACAAGACAGATGCTAGAGCCACACGGACATCGCCGGTAAGAAGAAGCGACAGCCGATAGACGACGTAGCCAAGGCAAACTGCCGCCGCGACCGGGAGCCATGCCGCGACAAAGGGGGCAGCGTCAGGACCACCAAGCAAAACTGTTAGCCACCAATTGAGAGCGTGTGAAAGGGGACGTGTGCTCGCAGCCCCACCCATATCCGCGAACAGTCCGACGTCAAAGATTCCATCAGCGCGGGCTGCCAGCCGCTCCTGCCAGTAACGGAAAAAGTATGTGTCATTGCCGGGTGAAACGACGTGGCCATCGCGAAACACATCTGGGGCACCGACGAGGCGTGCAGCGATAACCGCAAAGAGGGTACCAGCTAACGCGAGACGTGTGTGGAGATTACCACGAGTAAGGTCAAAACGGACGGTAAGATCAGAAAATTCAGTAGACTTGCTGTCGTCAGATCCGGTCTCATTCTGAGGTGACTTTTCGACCTCAGCAGCGGCGGCCGTCTCGAGCGCAGCGCGGATCGAATCCGGATGCTGGAGACGATACCCATCCTCAACGGTAACCGCGAGATCACGAGAGACGAGTTCCCCGAACCGGCCAGAATCAAGGTCTACTTCTGCGAACGTCCACGGGTCGTCGTCAGCGTCACGCTCAAGAAGCGCTACGAGCGCATCTTCAGCTTCTGGATGCTCCGCGAGAAACTCGCGCGTCGCGGCAGTCGTTTCCTCTGGCGAGGGCATTAGTTCTCAACAGAGTACGCCTCGGATTAGCGTTTTCGTTCGAGATGGTGCTTCTGATGTGACGGATGTGCAACGCCACGGTCTCATTCACTAGGTGAGAGTGATGGCTCAATATATGACAAAAATTATTAATTGATAGCCGCAGCGAGCTTAGGTCGCGACAGATAACGTGGTGTTCGCCCGGGCACGATGATACCGCTCCCATAGCAACACTGCCGGGGGCAGTGCCACAATTGTAAATACAAATGAGTAGAGGACACTCATCGCCGTCAATAATCCGAAATCGCCAAGTACAGGTGTGATCGCGAGCGCGAGCGCACCAGTCCCAAGCGAGGTGGTAAGCATACTTCCAAGCAGGGCGCCACCCGTCCCCGAGAACGTGATGATCATTGACTCGTAGGCATCAGCATTCTCGTTAAACTCGTCGACAAATCGGTGTGTTGCATGCACTGAGTACGCTATCCCGAGCCCAATTGAGATCGAGAGGATTGTCGCAGTCAGCGCGTTCAGTGACAGCCCGAGGAACCGCATGGTACCGAGCAAGAACGCGATAGAGATGAGAATTGGAAATAAATTCACAATCCCGAGGAGTGGCTTCCCCTCTAAGACCCCGTAGGAGATGACCAAGAATAGTCCCGTCAACACCATTGCGAGGATCAGTCCCTGGATTGCCGAATTGAAAATGATGTCTGTCACAGCGTCGAACACGACCAACTGTCCTGTTGCCGTGGCCTCAAACCGGAAATCCTCGGCGAACTGTCGTGCATCAACAGAGGCCTCACCTTGTGAAGCACTGGCGTCTATCGCGTACTCAACTTGCGCATTTCGGCGATCCGGTGTGAGATACTGTGCTGCACGGTCGCCAGCCGGTGAAGCGAACAGCACGTCGTAGATCTGTTCAAGATTGCGATCCGGAATCCCATCGCCATCTACGTCATTGCGGGCAACGAGTCGAGCAAATTCGGGGTCACGATCTGCCTGCGACTGGATCACCGTAACGATACTAGTTGGACGAGCACTGCCACCATCACCAACGGCAAGTGCGTCCGGTGGGTCCTCGTTTGGTGCTGCAAGCGCCTCTAGCGCGTGGTCTTCCTGAAAATTCCCTTCAACATATATCGTCACGGATTGGTCTTGGTTCGTTGAGAACCGATCCTCCAAGAGGGTGATGGTCTCTGTGACAGTGTACTCGCTGGGCGCAAACGGCTCCGGCAAGGCGGTCACGTAGTCTGGGAGTTCTTCGGGAGGCAGGAAGTCTTCTGTCTCGAAGGAGGTGTCAACACCACTTCCGTACGCCGCCGCCATCCCCCCACTGACGATCAACACAATCACAAAGGCGATCGGCGCGTACTGACTGACTTGTGTAGGGAACGTCAACAGCTGTCCAAGCGTCGAGTCACTTGAAGAGATTGGCGCAGAATTGAATTCAGGCACACCGTACGCGTTCCGGAGTTTGTCCACCTCCAGTTTTGCCGCGGGGAGAAACAATCCGAAAATCAGGAAAGTGAACATAATGCCAGTGGCTGAGGCGATCCCCAAGTCGCGGATCGGGCCGAGATCTGAGATCACGTTTGCGCCGAAGCCGAACACCGTCGTCACCGTCACGATAATGAAAGCGATCATCAGCTGATTGTTTGCCTCGCGCATCGCCTCAAAAGCCGCATACCCTTTGACCGTCTCTTCGCGGTAGCGGTTGATGATATGAATCCCGAAGTCGACGCCAACGGCGAGCAACAACACTGGGACTGAGATCATCGGTTGACTAAACGGGATGCCAGAGAAGCCCAAGAATCCGAACGTCCAGATGACCGTCATCAGCAGCGCCAACAGCCCCAAAGCTAGGTCAATCGGGTCACGATAGGCGACAATCAAGAACAGCAACAACAGCAGCACAACAACCGGCATCACAATCGTAAGCGAATCGACGATGACGTTGGCTGTCTCGGCGTTCGTGACACCCATGCCGAAGGCTCGGATATCGCCAGGCGAGTCGTTCGTGATCGTTTGAATCGTCGTTTGAATCTCTTGCAGATTTGTGCTAGTAAAGCCAGCAGGGACGTCATGAGATATGACCGTAATTGAGGCTGACGCGCTGACGCTCGTCGGGTTAAAATCGGTTGATAACGCCCGGCTAAAGCGTGGGTTACCCTGCAACTCACGAATGGTACGACGGATCTGTGTGGGGCTGGCGCGTTCTATGACACGTCGCTGTTCTGGAATCGTCGTCGCTGACGGATCAATCGTCTGAGCGACAACTGTCGCGGGGCCGTTTACCGACGACACACGAAGGTCATCACGCTGTGTGATCTCCTCAAGCAGTCTGAGTTCACGAACAAGCGCCTCCTGTGTGAGAACGTTCCCGCCGGTGTGGATGAGTTGGGTGGACTCGCTCTCCGGTTCGAAGGGATCGGCAAACTCTTGATTTACCGCATCAAGTGCTTCCTGCTCGTCTAGCCCTTCTGTGAACGCGTCGGTGGCTCCGGTGTCAGTACTAACGAGTCCCATCCCACCGGCAAACACCACTGTAAGCACGAGAAACGCAACGATGACCTGTCGTGGCCGGTCGACGACGGCGCCATTGAGCCGACGCGTTCCCGCCTCGATTCGCTCACCGACCGACATCAGCTACTGCCGCCTCCGGTAGATGACGAGCCCAGCAGTTGCAACCACGAGCAGCGCGACAATGATCACGGGGAGGGGGAGTCCACCACTCTCACTTGCAATCACGTCGATTGGCACGCGATATGTGTCCGAGAGTTGGCTGTCGCCGTCAGCGTCATCATACCGAAAGTCAAGCGAGATGGGGTAGGTGCTTCCGGCGGTCGCAGAACCGGTAGTTGTCAACTCAAATGTCATTGTCGTGGTCTCACCGGGTCCGAGCGATTGAACGTATCCTGTATCGGTGGCGCCCGTATCAAGCGGGTCATCAGCGAATAATCGGGCCTCAACATCGCTTACGGGCTCTTCAAGATTGTTTGTCACGGCGACTTCAACCGTTCGCGTACCGCCCGCTTCGATAGTGCGGTTCTCGATGGCGACGCTAAAGCGGTCGCGCTCAGCTGCGACGTCAGCGTTAACAGCAATCTCGTTGTAGCGCCGAGCTTCACCCTCATCGTTCCGATACTGGACCGCAAGGTCAAGCGATCGGAGGCCAGATTCGGCTTCACTCCCGATCGAAATCGGAAGCGCAAACTCCGCAGACTCACCAGAGTCAAGCGTACCGACTGCGGTTGAGCGCTCGATTGGAATGATGCTTGAAGACTCACCTGCATACTGCACAACGACATTGTTCGCTGCAACCGGTCCATCATTGGTAACGGTGGCCGTGAGTTCACCATCTTCCCCGACGCGTAGCGAGGATTCGACATCGCTTACGGCGAACGTCTGCTCACCGAGTGGTGCCACACCAGCAGACAGTCCCTCATCAACATGTGGAATGCCGTCCGGTGTCTCGAAGGAGACCTGACCAGAGAGGGCGTACTGTCGGGTGGGTGCTGTTGATGTAAACGAAGCATCGTACGGAACAGTGACCGTCTCCCCAGGGGCAATCGAGCCGATCCGAGCTGCGTCTGAGGTGCCCTGTCCGAGCGCCAACCCAGCGCTTGACGACTCGAGCGCGACTGTCGTATCGTACGCCGCCCTTGCACCGACATTCCTGATTGTGGCCTCAATAGTTCCCTGATCGCCGATCTGTGTGTTAGTCGTCACGTCAACAATCCGAAAACGTGCATCCTTCGTGACCTCAACCTCAGCCTCGACCGTCACAGTCCGTTCTCGGTCATAGGTAACGTCTCCACTCTGTTGTCGCGTGTAGGAGTACTCTAATTCAATGTCGAGTTCATAGCTCCCTGGCTCTGTCCCGTTCGGTACGGTCACCCCAATAGGTACCTCGCGAGGAGCTGTTTCAGTCACAGCGCCGAGCGCACGGGTGCCTGTCTCGACGCTGAGCGGGTTGTCATCGGCCTCGGCTGTGAGACGCACATTTCGTGCAGTGGTGACGATTTCGCGCGTCTGTGGTGTGCTGAGAGACGTTTCACCGTCATTGATAACTTGGAGTGTCACTTCATTCGTCCGGCCAGGGGTGACTTCTGGTCGGGCGATCGCCACGGAGAGATCCGGTGAACCACGAACGATGCCCACGGTCTGAGCTTGTGTGGTCGAACTCATCAGCGGCGTGTCGGTAAGTGCCGTTGCTGATGGGCCATCAGTAGTTGAGCTCACGGGGGCCATGCCAGCGACCACGCCGACAGTCCCACTTGTCACCATCAACACCGCAACGAACACAGCAAGCAGCGGAGGCCGTCTCACACCGATCCCCTCCCGAAGCGGCCATCAAAGTTATGGATGTATGTGTGTCTCATCGTGTCACCGTCGACATCTGCGTCATATGTCGGTACTGTTGACCAAACCGCATCGCATCCTCGACGACCGTGAGGTGCTCCATAGCGGTTCACACGGGCATGAATCAATAAACTTTTTGTTTTTGTGTTCATGAAGTAGGATCGATGGAACATTCCGGATCAAAAGCAAGGGACGAGACATCACCCGCATGAGCCGATTTACCGATCGGGACCGCGAGCGAATCCGGTCTCAGCTGGTTGACGCTGGTCGAGAGTTGTTTACGCAGTTTGGATTCGAGCGTACACGGATTAGTGACCTCACAGCGGAGGTAGGAATTGGAACAAGCACATTCTACCAGTTTTTTGATTCCAAGGAGGAACTGTATATCGAGGTCCTCCTCGCCGAGCGGAGGTCACTAGAGGAGAAAATTGTGGACGCTGTCAGCGACGTTAAAACCCCGCGCGAGGAGGTGCAAGTGTTGCTTAAGACGACGCTCAGAGAGGTGCGTGCGAATCCGCTCATCTCTTCGCTGATCGTCGATGGGGAGTTGCGCGCGTTACAGGACCGCATCGCCGACACCGGGGCTGACGAAGAGTCGATTGGGATCGGAACCCACGACCCAAAGCTGCCGTTCGCTGAGCGCTGGGCTAAGCTTGAGACGTTCCGATATGATGATTCGGAACTGATCGACCAGTTGTTCATTTCACTTGTCTTTACAGCGCGATCGAGAAACGCCCCGATCGGTGCAGATAGTGACGCCGCTTACGAGCAGGTTGAGGATGCGTTGATTGAGACGATCGTTGCAGGGCTCTTCACAGAGGAATGAGCACGAACGGTGTTGTTGCAGTCTACAGTCGGTGATGCAGGCTGCTCCCGTCGTGGGAACCAATGGGGCAGCGAGGGAGATTCTGATCTGTTAATGAGACAGCGCTCTTACCCTATGGCCTGTGGGTTGAGTAACAGAGCAAAAGTGGACGCCACACTGCGGTTTGTTTAATTTGGGGCGACGCGCCACGTCGTCGCACCAGTGTATGACCACTTTTCAATCTCAACATCCTGCATGGAGTCTTGAAGCTGAACGACCAACGCACCGATCTCCTTCGGTGAGAGGCCGACATCGTCGGCAATGAACTTCGCTTTGAAGTATATCTCTCCGTCGGCGGCTTCGTCCCGGAGGAACGCCGCGAGCTGGTCGGCTTTCGACGTTGGCGAATCGCCCTCTGCGGCCAGCTGAGTGGCGGTATTCGTTGTGCTCATAGCTGGCTTGTAACGCTATTGTGGTTGTGTCCGGTGACGACACACGCAATGTGGAACGCGATGAGCGCAATGGAGCTCCAAGCCTGAGCGAAGCCAATCGCCCCGTACGCGGCGGGAATGTACGCGAGCGGCAAGAGGATCGCTGCCCAGAAGGCGGTTGCACGGACGCTCGCAGCTGCTCGGTTCCAGCACGCACTCGTGAGTCTCGCCCCGACCTGCCTTGGCGCCTGCAGTGGTGAGGAGGATGTTTTGCTTGACATGGGGAACACGTCTTGTTCATCGCATGGACAGCCACCCCTATATAAGCGCCAGAGCGTTGGCACAACTTTACCAGGATTAACGATTTCTCTGGTCATTTTGAACCAGTTCAGCGGATGGTGTGATGATTCAAAACAGCTATAAATTCCTTTAGAAAGTTTATACATGATTTTGAGACCAGTATCGAGAAAATTGAATACACTATATTTGACACAAAACAGACAGCAAAAACCACCCTGCTGGCCGCGCTGCCCCCACTACTCTCTCACCGCGCACCACCACTACTCCAGTCAACGCTCTTTTGTTGGAGATTGTGAATACAGTCGTCGCTATTTGTGTGGGAGTGCTAATTGAGTTTTTGGCTCTGTTGAAATCCTCAATTAGTGATATATTTTTGGGGCGTGCTGAATACACAGCGCGAGTCGGTCAGCGACGACGGGACCCAACTCACTCGTCGATTGGCGTCTGTTGATGAGAGCTGAGTCGCCAAGAGCCGTCGGCCCGGACATATGTCGTGGTGATGAACGCCGTGTATTCGGACCCGTCCTCACTACGTTCTGCAACCGCCCGATATACCAGCTGGAAAATGTCGTCATCGATTTTGAGCAACTGTTCGTCGTCGAACTCGATACGTTGCCACCTGTTGGCTCCACCCAGTGATTCAAGCACAACCGAACGGTCCAGTATGCCGGTCGGCTCCGGGAACACCATCACGGCATCCTCAGAGAGCTTGTCTCGATAGAACTCCTCGTCGGCGTTCCACAACTGGCGCTCCAGTTCCAGTAACGACTCCGTGGGGCCCATAATCGAGAGCAGAACAGCGCTCAGGATAATTCTATCGCCAGCTTGCTATCGGGAGTGCTGGCACGCATGAACGCCGTGACAGTGTTGAGGGACTTCCGCTGCCGTATACACTCTCTGTATCTCGCACGTTGATTTTATTAGTTCTTAAGGATTTCAACAGAGCCGTCGTTTTGGAATCTGGCATTGGATTTCTGATTGTGGGTTAGTTACGACCGGCGTAGCGTACTTCACCGCCAAGCGTCTCAGATAGGTACACAGTCTTTAGCGGACAGTTGTTTCAGACATATTATATTGAAATAAAGTGCTTTAACAGAGTCATCTCGTCGTATTTGCGGCGAGGGCCTTGTTTAGACGCTC